>JAYUWF010000154.1:0-17334 GCA_043753685.1 Herminiimonas sp. | reverse complement strand
TGGCGACCAAGGTGGCCGGCCCGTCGCGCATGGCGTGGATTCGGGATGGAAAGGGCGACCTCGATGCCGCCAACATTCGGGCCGCCGTCGATACCAGCCTGCAGCGTTTGCAGACCGATGTCATCGACCTCTATCAATTGCACTGGCCAAGCCGCAATGTCCCGATTTTCGGGCAGTTGTCGTTCAATCCGCAGGCAGAGCGCAACCATGTCGCCGTCGAAGCGACGCTGGAAGTCCTAGGTGAACTGGTAAAGGCCGGCAAGATCCGCCATATCGGCGTGTCCAACGAGAGCGCCTGGGGCGTCGGCGAATTCATCAAGCAGGCCGAGTTGCGCGACTTGCCGCGGATCGTCTCGATCCAGAACGGCTACCACCTGGCGAATCGAGGGTTCGAGCAGGCCTTGGATGAAACCTGTTTTCGTGAACAGGTCAGTTTGCTGGCATACAGCCCGCTCGCCTTCGGTCAACTGACGGGAAAGTATCTGGATGACCCGGGCGCCAGCGGCCGGCTGACGATCTTTCCGCCAACCTGGAGTCCGCGTTACCTGCGTCCGACGGTGGTCGAGGCGGCGCGTCGCTACGCAGCACTGGCGCGCGCCAACGGCATGACGCCGACTCAGCTGGCGCTGGCCTGGTGCTACACCCGATGGTTCGTCGCTTCGACCATCATCGGCGCGACCAGCATGGTGCAACTCAAGGAAAACATCGATGCTGCCGAATTGACGCTGTCCGACGAAATCGTGGCAGCGGTGAACCAGATTCACGCCGAGATCACCAACCCGGGCCAGTAGCGCGGAACCACCGAAGCTGCACCGGTTCGCAAGCAACTTCGAATCGGTTTGCCGGACCCAATAAAAAACCCGCATCGAACATACCGATGCGGGTTTTTTTGTCGGTCTGACTGGCGCAGGCCAGTCGGCAGTGTTGCTCGACTTCGATTACTCGAATTCGCTTACTCGACTTCGACCGTTTCCTGGGGCGCAGCCGGTGGCGTCGCATCGCCTTCGACGAATTCCAGCTTGACCTGGTCCTTCTCGTCCAGATCGACCGTGACTTTGCCACCACTGACCAAACGACCGAACAGCAATTCGTCGGCGAGCGCCTTGCGAATCATGTCCTGGATTAACCGAGACATCGGACGCGCACCCATCAATGGATCGAACCCTTTGCGCGCCAGGAACTTCCGCAAGCTGTCGCTGAATACGGCATCGACTTTCTTTTCATGCAGCTGCTCTTCCAGCTGCATCAGGAACTTGTCGACCACGCGCAGGATGATTTCCTCGTCCAGCGCCCGGAAGCTGATGATGGCATCGATCCGGTTGCGGAATTCAGGCGTAAACATCCGCTTGATGTCGGCCATTTCGTCGCCGGCCTCCTTCTTGTCGGTGAAACCGATCGAACGCTTCTGCAAGCTTTCGGCGCCGGCCTTGGTCGTCATGACGATGATCACGTTGCGGAAGTCCGCCTTGCGGCCATTGTTGTCTGTCAGCGTTCCATGGTCCATTACCTGCAAGAGGATATTGAAGATGTCCGGATGCGCTTTTTCGATCTCGTCGAGCAGCAGTACTGCATGCGGCTTCTTCGTGATCGCTTCGGTCAGCAAACCGCCCTGGTCGAAACCGACATAACCCGGCGGCGCACCGATCAGACGGCTTACGGCATGACGCTCCATGTATTCCGACATGTCGAAACGGATCAGCTCGATGCCGAGAATGAAGGCCAACTGCTTGGCAACCTCGGTCTTGCCGACCCCGGTCGGGCCGGAGAACAGGAACGAACCGATTGGCTTGTCGTTCTTGCCCAGGCCGGCGCGCGCCATCTTGATGGCAGACGCCAATGCTTCGATCGCCGGTTCCTGGCCGAACACCACATTCTTCAGATCGCGATCGATGGTCTGCAGCTTGGTCCGATCGTCCTGGTTCACCGATTGCGGCGGTATGCGCGCGATCTTCGAAATGATGTCTTCGATCTCGCTCTTGCCGATGGTCTTTTTCTGCTTCGACTTCGGCAGGATGCGCTGCGCGGCACCGGCTTCGTCGATCACGTCGATCGCCTTGTCGGGCAGGTGGCGATCGTTGATGAAACGCGCCGCCAGTTCGGCAGCCGAGGTCAGTGCCGAGGCCGAATACTTGACGCCATGATGTTCTTCGAAACGCGACTTCAGGCCACGCAGGATCTGGATCGTCTGCTCGACGGTCGGTTCGTTGACGTCGATTTTCTGGAACCGGCGTGACAGCGCGTGATCCTTCTCGAATACGCCACGGTACTCATTGAACGTGGTCGCGCCGATGCACTTCAACTGGCCGCTCGAGAGCGCCGGCTTCAGCAGGTTCGATGCATCCAGCGTGCCGCCCGACGCCGAACCGGCGCCGATGATGGTGTGGATTTCATCGATGAACAGGATGCCATTCGGATTGTCCTTCAATTGCTTGAGAACTGCCTTTAGGCGCTGCTCGAAATCGCCGCGATACTTGGTGCCGGCCAGAAGTGCGCCCATGTCCAGCGAATAGACGACTGCATTTGCCAGGATCTCCGGCACGTCGCCTTGCGTCACGCGCCATGCCAGACCTTCGGCGATCGCGGTCTTGCCAACGCCGGCTTCCCCGACCAGCAACGGGTTGTTCTTGCGCCGGCGGCACAAAGTCTGGATCACGCGCTCGACTTCGGCTTCGCGGCCGATCAACGGATCGATCTTGCCCTCGCCAGCGAGCTTGTTCAGATTTTGCGTGAACTGATCCAGTGGACTTTCCTTTTGCTGTCCTTCAGCCTGCACTTCCTCTGCACCCTCCGGCGACTTCTGGGAATCGGCCTGCTGATCCTTGCGTACGCCATGCGAAATGAAATTAACCACATCCAGCCGGGTCACGCCCTGCTGATGCAGGTAGTACACCGCGTGCGAATCCTTTTCGCCGAAGATCGCTACCAGTACATTGGCGCCGTTGACTTCCTTCTTGCCGTTGGAAGCCGACTGCACATGCATGATGGCGCGCTGAATGACACGCTGAAAGCCCAGCGTCGGTTGCGTATCCACCTCGCTCGAGCCGGGTACGGTAGGGGTATTGTCGCCGATGAAATTGGCCAGCGTCTTGCGCAAGTCGTCAATGTTGACGGCGCACGCCCGCAAGACCTCGGCTGCCGAAGGATTGTCCAGCAGCGCGAGCAACAGGTGCTCTACTGTGATGAACTCGTGTCGCGCCTGTCGCGCCTCGACAAAAGCCATGTGCAAACTTACTTCCAGTTCCTGCGCAATCATACTTCCTCCATCACGCATTGCAGGGGATGCCCCGCTTTGCGCGCGTGTGCTGAGACGAGTTCCACTTTTGTCGATGCAATATCTCTGGGATAGACACCGCACATTCCTTTACCATCGCGGTGAACTTTGAGCATGATTTGCGTCGCGGTTTCGCGGTCCTTATTGAAATACTCTTGAATGATGGCCACCACAAACTCCATCGGCGTGTAGTCGTCGTTCATCAAGAACACCTGGTACATCGGAGGCGGTTTGAGCTTCTGCTCTTGCCGCACGAGGACGGTGTCATTGTCATGCTTGGTTGCCATTCGTCTATTCTAGTATGTCCAGTCAGGCGCGCCGTGCGCGAAGCAGAACAGTGTTCCCTATTTACCTTGATATTACGCGTTTTCCTTACCCAGCGCAGGTGACGCTCAAATACGAGATATCAAGTGAACTTTCATGGGCACGATCAAATAAGTTCGATGTTGCCGTTTAAATATCCTTGACTTTCCGATTTATTGCGTGAAAAATGAACTTTATTGTCAAGTTCAGTCACATAGGTCTTGACAATGCGAAGTGAGCAAGTTTTAAGAGGGGGCAGCGTTACGCGAGGCTTCTTGCTTTTACGGCTCGTGTGATTGGTCAATATTTGAAAGACGTTTATGGCAACTGGTACTGTCAAGTGGTTCAACGACTCCAAAGGCTTCGGCTTCATCACTCCGGATGACGGCGGCGAAGATTTGTTCGCGCACTTTTCCGCGATTCAGATGAACGGCTTCAAGACCCTTAAAGAAGGTCAAAAAGTGCAGTTCGAAGTCACGCAAGGCCCGAAAGGCAAGCAAGCTTCAAATATTCAGGCGCCCTAACGACAGCACGTTAGACAGCATTACCGAAAACCTCGCGGCAGCGAGGTTTTTTTTATTGACCACAAAGATTGCATTCGGTTCGGGGTTCAAGGCAATATTGCCTCGTCGGGTCAAGCAACATCAGGCTAAAGCAACGCTTCATGAAGTTAAGGCAGAAAATCATCCTGCTGGCGATCACGCCACTGATCGTCGCCCTGTGCGCCCTGGCGCTGACAGTGCGGCATCAGGCCAATACGCTGGCTGCCGAACAGCGGGCAGCTGTCGAAACCGCCTACCTCGCGACCAAGCAGGGCGAGTTGCGCCACTACGTCTCGCTAGGCACCCGCTCGATTGCCCAGCTCTACGATTCACCCTTGCAGGATGCCGGAACCCAGGAACAGGCGAAAGCCATTCTCGCCAAACTCGATTATGGGGACGACGGCTACTTTTTCATCTACGACCTCAAGGGCGTGAACCTGATGCATCCGCGCCAGCCGGAACTGGTCGGGCGCAATCTGTGGAACCTCACCGACGCAGTCGGCAACCACACCATCCAGAAACTGATCGGCCGCGCGCAGGCCGGCGGGGGCGTCGAGCGCTATCTTTGGGAAAAACCATCGACCGGCAAGGTCGTGGCCAAACTGGGTTATGTAGTGCTGCTGGAGCGCTGGGGATGGGTACTCGGCACCGGCCTCTACATGGACGACGTCGATGCCGCCCTTGCCAAGATCGATGCGCAGACCTCCGCCAACATCCGCAGTACGATGTGGTGGATTGCCGCGATCGCGATTGCGACGGTGCT
This sequence comes from Herminiimonas sp., assembly GCA_043753685.1. Taxonomy (GTDB): domain Bacteria; phylum Pseudomonadota; class Gammaproteobacteria; order Burkholderiales; family Burkholderiaceae_D; genus JANXSS01. Next base: position 12,455 of record JAYUWF010000154.1, on the reverse strand, counting down.
GATCATCGGACTCTCCGGTCTCTGGCTCAATGTCAGCGAATACCGTGTGGCCGATGCCAAATTGAAGGTGCTGGCACAACGCGTGGTGCGCTCCCAGGAAGATGAACGTGCCCGGCTCTCGCGTGACCTGCACGATGGCATCAGCCAGTTGCTGGTCTCGGTCAAGCTGCAGGTCGAGTCGGGCATCGCCAAGCTGGTCGGCGAACCGGCGCAATCGAGCGCCGCGCGTTTCTCCTTCGATCGCGCCACCACCCAGTTGAACAACGTGCTGGGCGAGGTCCGTCGCATCTCGCACGATCTGCGCCCTGCCCTGCTCGATGATCTCGGCCTGACCGCCGCATTGCGGCACCTGTGCGAGGAATTCGGAGAAATGACGGCCCTGCCCACGACTTTCACGACAACCGGCGTTGTCGATTCCCTGCCAGAAGTCGCCAATACGGTACTGTTCCGCGTTGCGCAAGAGTCCCTGACCAATGTTCGCCGCCATGCCGGCGTCTGTTCCGTGCGAATCGACCTGGGCGCCACGTCGTCGGTACTGGAACTGCGCATCACGGACGATGGCGTGGGTTTCGACATCGACGGCGTTGCACAGCATCCGAAACGCGGCATCGGCCTGCGCAACATGCACGAGCGGCTCGAGGCTATCGGCGGCACTCTGCGAGTCGTCTCCTCTGCCGCGGGTACCGCCGTCAGCGCCACGCTGCCGTTGGGATGAGTCGATGCAAGGGACGCCAATGAATCAACCTGCTGCCGATGCGAGCGCCAGAGCGATCAACATTCTGCTGGTCGACGACCATCCGCTGGTGCGCGACGGTCTGCGCGCAAGACTGGAGACGATTGCGCATTTTTCGATCGTCGCCGAAGCCGCAGGCGCCGACGAGGCACTACAGCACGCCGGCGCCATCGCCATCGACCTGGCGCTCATGGACATCAACCTGCAGGGCATGAGCGGAATCGAACTGACCGCCCGTTTTCATGCGCTGCACCCGCACATCGCCATACTGATGCTGAGCATGCACGACAAGGCCGAATACGTGGTTCAGGCAATCCAGGCCGGCGCCCGCGGCTATGTCTTGAAAGACGCACCGGCGCGCGACATCATCGCCGCCATCGAAACCGTGATGGCCGGCGGCGTGTATTACAGTAAAGGGCTGGCCAGGCATCTGAGCGAGCCGCTGTCGCCAGCACAATTGCTGACGCCGCGCGAGCGGGGAATCCTGCAAGCAATCGCCGCCGGAAAGTCCAGCAAGACGATCGCCAACGACCTCGACCTGAGCGTGCGCACGGTCGAGACGCACCGGCTCAATATCAAGCGCAAGCTCGGCATCGATGGCCAGGCCAACCTGATCCGCTTCGCCCTGGAACAGAACGACGTGCGCTGAGGATTGATCCAGCCACGAAAAAGCCCCGGGCAGTCAAGACTGGCCGAGGCTGACGGGTGCTTCGGTTCGGCGCATCTCGGTCAGGCACAAGGGACGCTGTCGCGCCCTTCTCCTGTCCGGCGCCGCATTCGATCTACATGTTTTCGATCATCACGTCGCCGAATCCGGAACACGACATCTGGGTCGCGCCTTCCATCAAGCGGGCAAAGTCATACGTGACCTTTTTCTGGGTGATCGATTTTTCCATCGACGAGATGATCAGGTCGGCTGCTTCCAGCCATCCCATGTGGCGCAACATCATTTCCGCAGACAGGATCAGCGAGCCCGGATTGACGTAATCCTTGCCGGCGTATTTCGGCGCGGTGCCGTGCGTGGCTTCGAACATGGCAACCGAGTCCGACAGGTTGGCGCCCGGTGCGATGCCGATGCCGCCGACCTGTGCTGCCAGGGCGTCGGAAATATAGTCGCCGTTCAGGTTCAGGGTAGCGATGACGCTGTACTCGTTCGGGCGCAACAGGATCTGTTGCAGGAACGCGTCCGCGATCACGTCCTTGACGATGATGTCGCGGCCCGTCTTCGGGTTCTTGAACTTGCACCATGGACCACCGTCGATCATGGCCGCACCGAATTCGCTTTGCGCCAGTTCGTAGGCCCAGTCGCGGAAGCCGCCTTCGGTGAACTTCATGATGTTGCCCTTGTGGACAATCGTCACGGATGGCTTGTCGTTGTCGATCGCGTACTGGATCGCCTTGCGCACCAGGCGCTGGGTTCCCTCGCGCGAAACCGGCTTGATGCCGATGCCGGAACTGTCCGGGAAGCGGATCTTCTTGACGCCCATTTCGTTGATCAGGAAGTCGATCACTTTCTTGGCTTCGTCCGAACCCTCTTGCCATTCGATGCCGGCGTAGATGTCTTCCGAGTTTTCGCGGAAAATCACCATGTCGGTCTTCTCGGGCTCACGCACCGGCGAAGGTACGCCCTTGAAGTAACGCACCGGGCGCAGGCAAACGTACAGGTCGAGCTGCTGGCGCAGTGCGACGTTGAGCGACCGGATACCGCCGCCGACCGGCGTGGTCAGTGGTCCCTTGATCGAGACCACGTAATCCTTCAATACCTGCAGGGTTTCTTCCGGGAGCCAGACATCCGGACCGTAGACCTTGGTCGACTTCTCGCCGGCGTAGATTTCCATCCAGCTGATCTTGCGCTTGCCGCCGTATGCCTTGGCCACCGCAGCATCGATCACCTTGATCATGACCGGGCTGATATCGACACCGGTACCGTCGCCTTCGATGTACGGCAGAATCGGGTTGTCTGGTACATTCAACGAAAAATCGGCGTTGACGGTAATTTGCTTGCCGTCTGCTGGCACTTTTATGTGTTGGAACATCGTGGTCTCTCCGGAGGGAATGCGGACAATCGCGTCAGTGTCGGTTCGCGTCGTGCGTGGAGCACGGCACGACGCCCGGTCGTTATCGGTCTGTTTTCATGATCATTTCGATCTGGTCTTCTATAAGACATAAGACCATATTTCGTATTATGCACTACTATTTTACTGGATGCCATGCATTTGAAGCAGGCAAACCCGGCATCTCCCGCGCAGAAATCCCATGGCACTGATACTTTTCAATAAACCGTTCCAGGTCTTGTGCCAGTTTTCCCCGCACCCCAAATGGCCGACCCTGGCGGACCACCTGCAACAGCCCGGCATCTATCCGGCCGGCCGTCTCGATGCCGACAGCGAAGGCCTGATGCTGTTGACCGACGACGGTGCACTCCAGCACCGGATCAGTCACCCGGATCACAAGCAGGCAAAAACCTATGCCGTGCAAGTCGAAGGAGTGCCAACGGCCGCGCAGCTGGCGCAGCTTCAGGGGCCGATCGACCTGGGGGATTTCATCACACAACCCTGCCGCGCAGTGCGAATCGAGGAACCGGCGTGGCTATGGCCGCGCGTGCCGCCGATCCGGGTCCGCGCCGCGACACCCAGCAGCTGGCTCAGCATCACGATTACGGAAGGAAAAAACCGCCAGGTGCGGCGCATGACAGCGCATGTCGGCCTACCGACCCTGCGCCTGGTGCGCATCGCGATCGGACCGTTTTCACTGGCCAGTCATCCGTTACTGCCTGGCGAATCCTGCGAAGTGTCGCCCACCCTGCTGCGCAATTAAAATGTCAGCACCTTGAGGTCGAACGCACGCTCGACGAACCAGATCAGCGCCAGGATCGTGATGACGATCGAGCCGCCCAAGAGCACCAGGCGCCGGTAAAACCAGGAATGGCGCAGCAGGTAGGCTGCTGGCAGGAAGGCGGCGACGATCGCCAGTTGTCCGGTTTCCACGCCCAGATTGAATCCCACCAGCGCCAGAACCAGCGCGCCCTGCGGCAAGCCGAGGTCGGTCAGCACGCTGGCAAACCCGAAGCCGTGAATCAGGCCGAAGACGAATGCCATGACCCAGCGCCGTTCACGGAACAATGGGTAAATGTTGTTGAGCGCAGCAATCACCACCGAGGCGGCGATGGTCGACTCGACCCAGCGCGACGGCAGGCTGATCACGCCGAGCGTGGCAAGCGTGAGCGTGATCGAATGCGCAAGCGTGAAGGCGGTTACGATTTTCAGCACCGAAAAGAAGGCCGGCTTGAAGGCGGACACTGCTTCCCATCGCGCGCCACGCCGCACCACGACTGCCGGCAACAGCAAGGCCAGCAGGAACAGGATATGGTCGAAGCCGATCCAGATGTGCCAGACCCCTTCACGCAGGTAATCGATGAACTGTCGCAGGCGGCTCGGACTGCTGAGGGTGAATTGCTGGGTTGCCGTTTCGGGACTGAAGATGGCGGTGCTGGAGACACCCTGAAACTGCAGACGCAGCAATCCCTTGTGTTGTGGATCGATGTCGAAGAAGAGCCGGTATTGCGCCTCCAATACCTTCATGACCGCCGGGCAGACCGCCTTGAATTTCACGACCACATAGGCGCCGTCGGTATGGTCGTCGATCAAGTGCTCGGTCACTTGCGTCGGGCAGGCAGCACCCTCGGCACGCAACTGCAGCCGCGCCATGGCATACGCATCGATCTCGGCGCGCTTGGCGCGCACTTCGCCCCAGGTGATCTGGGCGTCGCCGTTGGTGTCCAGACCGATTGCGAAATCCAGGTCGCGCAAGGCGATATCCCATTGCCCGTCGATCACGTTGCCATCGACGTTGAAGATCAGGTAGCTGTCGCTGGGTTTGTGGGCCTGTGCGGCAAGGGCAAAAAACAGGCAAAACACGCCGAGCAGGAGGCGCTTCATGCCTTCACCGCCTTCAGTTGCTGTGCCAATGCGCTCAGGACGCGATCCTCGATATGGCTCTCTTCCAGCCAGCGCAGCACTGGTTGTGCAGCGGCCGGATCCTTCAATGCCAGCGCCGCCTCCAGATAGATGCGGGCATCACGCGGCTCGAGCTGGACATTCCAGTTTTCCTGCGCCAATGCCAGCGCGGCTTTCGGGTCTTGGCGCACCTTCAGGTCGAATTGTGCCTCTTCCTGCTGATGGACGGTGTCGCCCCGCAGTTGCGCCGCTGCATAACGCGCGGCGAGTGTCGCTTCGCTGGCCGCGGCGCCGGGCAGCTTGAGGACATGCTCGGCCAGCACCAGGCGCAGCAATAGCGTATCGGAGCGTATCTTGTCCTTCAACATTGCCTCGACTTCCACCGGCCGGTTTTGCAGCAGCAGGAAATCAGCATACGCCGCCAGCAGGAAAGTGTCGGTAATGCCGAGCGCCAGCGCCTGCTTGAAATGCCCTTCCGCGACCTCCATCCGTCCCAGCCGCTGCGACATTTCTGCCAGCCGTAGCAGCACCCAGAGTTTCTCGTCCGGCGGCGCATCCGGGCTTGCGGTCAGGGCCACATTGAGACGGTCGTAGGCCGGCGGCGCCTTGCCGGTCAGTCCGTCGACCATGGCTTCACAACCGATGGCGATCAATTCGCTGGTCACGCCGTGCAGCGCTACGCAATCGGCACGGCCTTCGGCATAGCGCGCCTGCACGATGTGAATGGTCGCCCGCAGCGCGCGTGCCTGCCCTTGGCGGGGATCGCGCACAAGCACCTTGCCAAGGTCTGACAAGGCGCCGGCAAAATCATGCCGGAACTGCGCCAGGCCGGCGCGCAGGATCTGCACCGGAATCGGTGGTTCCGGCAAGTCCCACCAGGGACCGAGCGCTGCCTGCGCGTAACCGAGATAACGTGGATCGCCCTCCTCGCCAACCAATCCGTAATAGCGGCGTGCCAGTCGTACCGCTACGTCGAGGTCTCGCGGATCGCGCTGCAATGCGCTACGCAGCTGCGCCATTTCCCGCGCCACCGGATCGTTTGCCTTAAACGGCAGCTTCTCAAGCACCTGGGCGTCCGACTTGGGAACATACGGAGCTGCGATCGCGGCGCCGGCGACCAGCCATGCGAGTGCCGGCAGGCAGGGGGTCAACAGAGCCTTGCAACGATGGAATGAGAGCATGCGGTATCCAGGACGATTGCCGAGGAGCCCGGCAAATGTCGTGCATCATAACAATCCATTTGGATGCGTGCAATTTGGCCCATGCTGGTGATCCACGCGGATTCCCACACCGATGTTTCTAATAAAATCGAACCGTGGTGCAGCGTCGGTTCGCCGAATGTTGCCTCCCACGTTGTTGGACCAGGAAAATTCTATTGATATTTGATTAATAATCCGGCAAAACGCTCTTTTTTTATAGAAATGTGTCAACCGCCGTGAAGCCTTATCGTTATCGGACGTGATTCACCAGAATCGCACGCCCTCTTGATGACTATCCTAGGAAACCTAAAATGAAAAACCTGATCGCTGCCCTGGTTGCTGGCTTGTTCGCTGCTTCGTCGTTCGCTGCTGCGCACACCGCTGCTCCTGCCGCACCTGCTGCTGCTCCAGCTGCTGACGCTGCACCTGCACCAAAAGCAAAGAAAGCTAAAAAAGCAAAGAAAGCAAAGAAAGCCGCACCAGCTGCAGAAGCAATGGCCAAGTAATTTACTTGCCCGTTGTACCGGAAGGCAGGCACGTCCTGCCTTTTTTTTCGTTTACACTTCCGCATTCTGGCGATTTCCGTCCCACGCGAATTCCATCGGTTGCCATCCATGAAACTCTTTCACACCCTCCAACTGGCGACTGGCACCCTGCTAGTCGCCATGGCTTGCGGCTCCTCGCCTGGCGCTGCGGCGCAGCAAACACAGAAGTTCAATACCGTCGCATTGACTGCGGGCATCAATCTGATCAAGGCTGAAGTGGCCGCGGCGCCTGCCGAACGCGAGCAAGGATTGATGTTCCGCGAAAAAATGGCGCAAAACGAGGGAATGGTGTTTGTCTTCGAAGGCCCGGCAGAAGTCTGCATGTGGATGAAGAACACGCTGTTGCCATTATCCGTCGCGTTTATCGATGGAAATGGCAAGATCATCAACATCGAAGACATGAAGCCGCAGTCGCTGGAGTCGCATTGTGCGAAATCCCTGGTGCGCTACGCGCTTGAAATGAATGTCGGCTGGTTCAAGCAGAAGAATATCAAGCCTGGCACCGTGATCGAAGGATTGCCTCCGGTCCGATGAATCGAGCGAGGCGCCGTTGTCAGTACCCAGGTGCCGACGCAGGCATCACGCGAATTGGGCGGACATTGCACCGACCATGATTTGCCCGGGTTGCAATGCGGCCGCATCGAGATAACCCCCAGCCGCTTCACCCCCCCATAACGATAAAAACCCGCGTGGCTGCGAGCCCGCGGGTTTTTTCAAGAAGCAGGCGCATCCGTGTGGACGCGCCGTTCAGCATTCGATCAGGCCAGCGCCTTCAGCGCTGCTGCCAGACGGCTCTTGTGACGAGCTGCCTTGTTCTTGTGGATGATTTTCTTGTCGGCGATACGATCGATGGTCGATACCGACGACAAATACACCTGCGACGCCGCTGCCTTGTCGCCTGCCTCGATCGCCTTGCGAACCGCTTTGATTGCAGTACGCAACGTCGAACGCTGGCTCGAATTGTGGGCGTTTTGTTTGACTGCTTGACGAGCGCGCTTGCGTGCCTGTGCGGTATTTGCCATGTGTGCTAATTCCTAAATCGAAGTCGGTATGCTTGCCCGAAAGGCGCGCTTGCTGTTACGTTAAGCCTGATGCCAGGAGCGGCAAAATTCTGTGAAGCCTTGCATTATAGTGGGGTTTGTTGAAACGTGCAAGTCAACTGGCCAGATGGAAACGCCAGGCAAAGGGGCCTACTTAGGGCATTCGCCTGCGACCCGAGAGGCTATAATTCCGGCCCATGAACTTGCATAAAACGTTGGCAACCATCTTCGGCATGACCATGTTGTCGAGGATTACAGGATTTCTGCGGGACTTCCTGATTGCGCGCGCTTTTGGCGCTTCTGCCTACACCGACGCTTTTTTCGTCGCCTTCCGCATTCCCAACCTGTTGCGCCGGCTGTTTGCCGAAGGCGCTTTTTCGCAGGCATTCGTGCCGATCCTGGCCGAGTACAAGAACCAGAAAGGCGAACGCGCAACCCGCCAGCTGGTCGATCACGTGGCCACTGTGTTGACCTGGTCGCTCCTGCTGACCTGTGTGGTCGGAATCCTGGCGGCGCCGGTCATCGTGTATTTCATCGCCACTGGCCTGAAAACCGATCCGACTGCGTTCAATGCCTCGGTCGTCATGACCCGCATCATGTTTCCCTATATCGGTTTCATGTCCCTGGTCGCACTTTCGGGCGGCATCCTGAACACCTGGCGTGAATTCCGCGTGCCATCCTTCACGCCGGTGCTGCTCAATCTGTCCTTCATCGCCGCGTCATTGTTGCTGGCGCCACATCTGAGCCAACCGATTTATGCGCTGGCCATTGCCGTGTTCGTCGGCGGCGTGCTGCAACTGGCGATCCAGATACCGGCCTTGCGCAAGATCGGCATGCTGCCGCATATTTCCCTGTCGTTGCGCGCCGCTCTCGTCGACCCCGGCATGCGCCGCGTCCTGAAGAAAATGGTGCCGGCGACCTTCGCCGTATCGGTTGCCCAGATCAGCTTGATCATCAACACGAATATCGCCACGCATCTCGAAAAGGGCAGCGTCTCCTGGCTGTCCTATGCCGACCGCTTGATGGAATTCCCTACCGCACTGCTCGGCGTCGCCCTCGGCACCATCCTCTTGCCGAGTCTGTCGAAGGCGCATGCCGACGGCGACGCGACGGAATATTCCTCGCTGCTGGACTGGGGGCTGCGCCTGACGTTCCTGCTGGCGTTGCCTTCGGCCGTCGGCCTGGCAACCCTGTCCGAGCCGTTGACCGCCACCCTTTTCCATTACGGGAAATTCGACGCACAGGCGGTCATGATGACCGGACGCGCACTGATTGCCTATGGCGTCGGGTTGATCGGGCTGATCCTGGTAAAAATTCTTGCGCCCGGCTTTTATGCGAAACAAGATATCCGCACGCCGGTCAAAATCGCCATCGGCGTGCTCGTTGCGACACAATTGATGAACCTGATATTCGTGCCGTGGATCGCCCTGGCGGGCCTGGCGTTGTCGATCGGTCTGGGTGCCTGCATCAATGCGATCTGCCTGTTCATCGGCCTGCGGCGGCGCGGCCTGTACGTGCCGGAACGCGGCTGGCTGGGGTTCGGCATCAAGCTGGCCGGCGCGTTGTTCCTGATGGCCGGCGTGGCGCTGTGGATGGCGGCAAAATTCAACTGGCTCGGCATGCAACCGCACCCGTTCATGCGCCTGGGTGCGCTAATGGCCGTCCTTGCCGCCTGTGGCGTGACCTATTTCGGCGCGCTGCTGGTGATGGGATTCGACTTCAGAAGCTTCAAGCGCGTCGCCAGGTGAGTCTGGCGGGTGGCGTCGGTCGGCCGTGTTCGCGCATCCGACGCTTTATCTGGAGCGACATGCGTTATATGATGATTCGAACGCAGCGATGCAAACCCGCACAGTGCGGCAATCCGATTTCGCGACGATGACGATCAATTCCCTCGACTATTTTGCCTCCCTGGTGCAAGACGATACGTCGATGCTGCTGTTCGAGGCAGCCTTGTCCCTAGGCCTGGACATCGAGCCCGGACTCGACCTGGCCGAGCCGCAGATGCAACTCGACACCCTTGCGGTCAAGCTGCGGCAGCGCTTGCCGGCCGACGCCTCGGCGGTGCAAAAGCTGCGCATGCTGAATCATTTCTTCTATCAGGAACTGGGATTCTGCGGCAACGCCAACGATTACTACCATCCCGACAACAGCTATCTGCACCGCGTCATCAGCACCCGGCGCGGCATACCGATCTCGCTGGCGATGGTGTACATCGAACTGGCCCAGCAGATCGGCTTGCAGATCCGGGGCGTGTCGTTTCCCGGCCATTTTCTGATGAAGCTGTCGGTGCAATCGGGTGACATCATCCTCGACCCCTTCAATGGCAGCAGCCTGTCGCGCGAAGAACTCGAAGACCGCCTGGAGCCGTTCATCGCACCGCGCCCGGACGGCATCGAACCGCCGTTGGGCTCCTACCTGCAGCCGGCGCCGGCGCGCGACATCCTGGTGCGCATGCTGGGCAATCTGAAAGCGGTCTATGTCGAACAGCACGAGTGGAAACGGTTGCTGGCGGTGCAGGAGCGGAGGGTAATCCTGCTGCCGGACGACATCACCGAGCGGCGTGATCGGGGACTGGCGTATGCCCGGCTCGAATGTCCGCAGGCGGCGCTGGTCGACATCGAGCGCTACCTGGCGCAGCGGCCGTATGCGGCCGATGCCGAAACCCTGCGCCGCAAATTGCCCGAGTGGCGCGATGCCGCGAAGCGGCTGAACTGAGACCTGAACGAAGAGCCGGTTTCGACAGGCATGGGCGTGGATGCAGCGCGCCCTTTATGCCTTGCTACGGGCCTCGATCGCTTCCCATTTCTCCAGCGTTTCCATCAACTGGGTATCGAGTTCGGCATGGCGCCGGTGCAGTTTCTGCACGTCGGCCGGCTTTTGCTTGTAAAGATCCGGGTCGGCCAGACGCTGCGCCACCTGGGCCTGCTCGACTTCCAGATGCGCAATCAGGGCTGGCAAGGCATCGAGTTCGCGCTGCTCCTTGAAACTCAGTTTTTTGGGTTTCGCGGTGGGCGCCGCGTTCGGTGCATTGCCCGACCCGGCAGCGGCGGAAGTCGGCTTGCTGTCCGTCCTGGCCGACGAGCCCGCGGCGTTGGCTGCCGGGCGTACCCGCTCCCAATCGGTGTAGCCGCCGATGTACTCGCGCCACTGCCCTTCACCCTCGGAGACGATCACCTGGGTCACCACATTGTCAAGGAACGTGCGATCGTGGCTGACCAGGAAAACAGTGCCGGCGTAGTCTTCCAGCAGTTCCTCCAGCAGCTCCAGGGTATCGATGTCGAGATCGTTGGTGGGCTCGTCCAGCACCAGTACGTTGGCAGGCTTGGCAAACAGACGAGCCAGCAGCAAGCGGTTGCGCTCCCCACCGGAGAGCGACTTCACCGGCGAGCGGGCACGTTCCGGCGCAAACAGAAAATCGTTCAGGTAAGTCATCACGTGCCGGCGCTGGCCGTTGATCTCGACCCAGTCACTGCCCGGTGCGATGGTGTCGGCCAGGCTGGCTTCTTCGTTGAGCTGGGCCCGCATCTGGTCGAAATACGCGACCTGCAGCTTGGTGCCCTGGCGAATGACGCCACTGTCGGGCTGGTCCTCGCCGAGGATCATCTTCAGCAGCGTGGTTTTGCCGGCGCCGTTGGCGCCGATCAGACCGACCTTGTCACCACGCAGGATGGTGGCGCTGAAATCCTTGACGATGATCTTGCTACCGAAAGCCTTGTTGACACCGACCAATTCCGCCACGATCTTGCCGGAGCGGTCGCCCGTTGCCACGTCCAGCTTGACCTGGCCCTGCTGGTCGCGGCGCGCGCTGCGCGACAGACGCAAAGCTTCCAGGCGCCGCACACGACCCTCATCGCGGGTACGACGGGCCTGAACGCCCTTACGGATCCAGATTTCTTCCTGTGCCAGAAATTTGTCGAACTTGGCGTTCTCGACTTCCTCTATTTCAAGCTGCTCGGCCTTGCGGATCTGATAAGCGCTGAAATTTCCTGGAAACGACAGCAGCTTGCCACGATCGAGTTCAATGATCCGGGTCGCCACATTGTCGAGGAAGCTGCGGTCATGGGTAATGAACAGCACGCTGCCTTTGTAGTCCCGCAATAACCCCTCGAGCCACAGGATCGAACTGAAATCGAGATGGTTGGTTGGCTCGTCCAGTAACAGCACATCGGGTGCGCTGACCAGGGCGCAGGCCAGGGCGACGCGCTTTTGCATGCCCCCGGAAAGCGTGCCCATCAGTGCATGCTGGTTCAGGTTGAGGCGGTCGAGGGTAGCTTCGACCCGGTTGTTGAGCGACCAGGCGTCGGCGGCGTCGAGCTTGGTCTGGATCTCGTGCATGCGATCCATGACTTCCTCATCCTTGCCTTGGCCGAACTGGCCGGTCAATGCATCGTACTCTCGCAGCAAACCCGGCAATTCACCAAGGCCGGAGGCCACTGCATCGAAGACGGAGATCGCTGCATCGAAATGCGGTTCCTGGTCCACATAGGCAATTTTCAAGCCCTGCTGCATTACCAACAATCCATCATCGAGCTTGAAGTTGCCGACGATGGTCTTGAGCAAGGAAGATTTGCCGGTACCGTTGCGACCGATCAGTCCGACCCGCTCGCTGGATTCGAGCGAAAATTCTGCGTGGTCGAGCAATGCAACGTGGCCGAATGCCAGCTGGGCATTGGAAAGAGAGATGACTGCCATGAGAACGCCTGCTGAAATCGGATGCGCGTCCGAGGACAACGATCCGTGAATTTGAATGAAGCCCGCATTGTACCGACCCGCAGGCCATACAGGCGGATCGGTGTGCGGATCGGCCTGCAATGGCCACTGATCGATGCCAAAATCGCGACTCCTGCAGGGCCGGCGGCATGTCCGCCATACCGCTGCTCTGCTACAATTCGAGCGCATGATCGACCGGCTTTCACTGCCCGTCATTGCCCGCCTCGCCGTAGCACAATGGATAGTGCACATGCCTCCTAAGCGTGGGATAC
>JAYUWF010000153.1:0-5789 GCA_043753685.1 Herminiimonas sp. | reverse complement strand
TGACCCGTTCGATTTCGGCCCGCTCCAGCGACGGTGCGAACTGGAGGATGAAATCGACGGTGTACGAGCGCAGGTAAGCGCCGCGCCGGACCGCCAGGCGGGTGACGTTCGGTGCGAACAGATGGTCGGCGGCGATCGCATGCAGTGCCTGGCCATGCTGACCTTCGAGCGCCATCGAGGCGACGATGCCGATGCCGAGACCAAGCGTCACGTATTGCTGGATGACGTCCGAATCCATCGCCGTCAGGACGATGTCGGGTGTGACACCGGCAGCGGCGAAGGCCTGATCGATATGACTGCGGCCGGTAAAGCCAACGTCGTAGGTGATCAGCGGCCAGGCCGCCAGTTGCTGCAGGGTCGGCTGTCGGATATCGCGCAGCGGATGGTCTTCCGGCACCACGATCACGTGCTGCCACTCGTAGCAGGGAAACGAAATCAAATCTTCGAAGGCGCTCAAGCCTTCGGTGGCGATGCCGACATCGGCCTTGCCGGACAAGACCCATTCGGCGATATGTTCGGGCGAACTCTGCTGCAGGGCGATGCGCACTTCCGGAAACGCGCTGCGGAAGGATTGCACCACTTTTGGCAGCACGTAGCGGGCCTGGGTGTGGGTGGTGGCAACCGTCAGGGTACCGCTTTTCTTGCCGGCGAATTCCAGGCTGGCCTGCTGCAGGTTTTCCGCTTCCAGCAAGAGCCGGTCGACGATCAGCAAAATACCCTTGCCAGGCTCGGTCAGGCCGGTCAGGCGCTTGCCGTTGCGCTCGAAAATTTCTACCCCGAGTTCGTCTTCCAGTTCGCGGATCTGGCGCGACACGCCCGGCTGCGACGTGAACAGGACATTGGCGACCTCGGTCAGGTTATAGCCGCGCCGGGCCGCTTCCCGGATCGAGCGCAATTGCTGGAAGTTCATGCCGCCTCCCTTGCAACGACTGTCTCCGGCTGCAACGCGGTGCCGGCATCGACGAACACCCGCAGCCGCTTCGGCCGCAGCACCAGTGTCTCGCCTTCCTTCAACTGCAGTTGCGCGAAACGTTCGCTTGAAATCACCGCCTCGACCATGCTGCCGTCGTCGGCGCGCTCGAGTTCCAGTTGCGCCAGCGGACCGATCGCGTGCGAGCGGCGCAGCTTGACCACGATCCCTTCCGCATCCGGCGTATGGCGGTCGATGTCGAAGTCGTGCGGCCGCACGTATCCGATGCCGGCCGCATCCTGCGCCTGCGCATGATCCGGCGCATCGAAGGCGACGCCGCCGGCGTCGAGCACGCCTTCATGCACGCGGCCATGGAACAGGTTGACGTTGCCCAGAAAACCGTACACGAATGGCGAGGCAGGATGGTCGTACACCTCTTTCGGCGCGCCGATCTGCTCCACCACGCCCTTGTTCATCACCACGATCCGGTCGGCGACTTCGAGCGCTTCTTCCTGGTCATGGGTGACGAAGATGCTGGTGACCTTCAGCTCGTCGTGCAGTTGCCGCAGCCAGCGCCGCAATTCCTTGCGCACCTTGGCATCGAGCGCGCCGAACGGCTCGTCGAGCAGCAGCACGCGCGGCTCGACGGCCAGCGCGCGCGCCAGCGCGATCCTCTGCCGCTGGCCGCCGGAGAGTTGCGGCGGATAGCGGTCGGCCAGCCAGTCCAGTTGCACCAACCCCAGCAGGCGATGAACCTTGTCACGGATGACAGCCTCGGACGGCCGAGTGGCGCGCGGTTTGACCCGCAGACCAAAGGCAATGTTTTCAAACACCGTCATGTGCTTGAACAGTGCGTAATGCTGGAATACGAAACCGACCTGCCGCTCGCGCACGTGGCGCGCCGAAGCGTCTTCGCCATCGAGTAATACCTGCCCGGCGTCCGGGCGCTCCAGACCCGCGATGATGCGCAGCAGCGTGGTCTTGCCGCAGCCGGAAGGTCCGAGCAGCGCTGTCAGTTCGCCCGCTGGAAAATTTAGCGACACATCGTCGAGCGCGACGAAATCGTTGAAGCGTTTATGGATGTTCCTGACTTCGATTGCCATGATGGTCTTTCTTTACTACGGACTAATGGTAGGTGCCGTGGCACTGCGGCTCGAGGTCTCGCCGCGCAAGCGCCATTCGATGAAGGATTTCAATGCCAGCGTGGCCAGCGCCAGCAGCGCCAGCAGCGAGGCCACCGCAAAAGCCGCCGTGAAGTTGTATTCGTTGTAGAGGATCTCGACCTGCAGCGGCACGGTATTGGTCTCGCCGCGGATGTGGCCGGAGACCACCGAGACCGCGCCGAACTCGCCCATGGCACGCGCATTGCAGAGGATCACGCCGTACAGCAGGCCCCACTTGATGTTGGGCAGCGTCACGTGCCAGAAGGTCTTCCAGCCCGAGGCGCCCAGCACCAGCGCAGCTTCTTCTTCTTCGCTGCCCTGCGACTGCATCAGCGGAATCAGCTCGCGGGCGACGAATGGAAAGGTCACGAACATCGTCGCCAGCACGATGCCGGGCACCGCGAACAGGATCGTGATGTCGTAATCGCGCAGCCACGGGCCGAACCAGCCCTGCGCACCGAACAGCAATACGTAGATCAAACCCGAGATCACAGGCGAGACCGAAAACGGCAGGTCTATCAGCGTGAGCAACAGATTCTTGCCACGGAATTCGAACTTGGCGATGGTCCATGCAGCGGCCACGCCAAAGACCAGGTTCAGCGGCACGGCAATGGCAGCCGTCAGCAGCGTCAGGCGCACCGCTGACAGCGCGTCGTCCTCCGTGATGGCGCTCAGATAGACGGTCCAGCCTTTTTTCAGGGCTTCGGCAAACACGGCTGCCAATGGAATGAACAGGAACATCGTCAGAAAGCCGAGCGCAATCGTGATCAGGGTGTAACGGACCCAGACTGGTTCCAGGATCGCATCCGGCACATGGCCGAGCGGCGGCACCGGTTCATGCCGGGCCGCGGTAACGGGCAATGCAACGGTGGCGGGCGTACTCATGCGTTGGCGCCCCGGCCGCGGTTGCGGCTCCATGCCTGCAGCACGTTAATCGTCAGCAGCAACAGGAACGACACCGTCAGCATCACGACCGCGATCGCCGTCGCACCGGCATAATCGAATTGCTCAAGCTTGGTGATGATGAACAGCGGCGTGATTTCCGAAACCATCGGCATGTTGCCGGCAATGAAAATCACCGAACCGTATTCGCCGGTGGCGCGCGCGAACGCCAGTGCGAAGCCGGTCAGCAGCGCCGGCAGAATCGCCGGAAATACCACCCGCGCAAAGGTCTGCAGGCGCGACGCCCCGAGGCTGGCCGCCGCTTCTTCCAGCTCGCGCTCGGCATCTTCCAGCACCGGCTGCACCGTGCGCACCACGAACGGCAAGCCGATGAAGGTCAGCGCCACCACCACGCCCAAGGGGGTGAACGCCACCTTGATACCGAGCGGCTCCAGATAGCGGCCGAGCCAGCCGTGCGAGGAATACAGGGCAGTCAGGGCAATGCCGGCCACGGCGGTGGGTAGCGCAAATGGCAGATCGACCAGGGCATCGATGATGCGCTTGCCCGGAAATCGATAGCGCACCAGCACCCAGGCCACCATGCCGCCAAAGACCACATTCATGGTCGCCGCGATCAGGGCCGCGCCGAAGGTCAGCCGGTAGGACGCCATCACCCGGTCGGACGTGACGGCTGCGACGAATCCATCCCAGCTCATTGTGAAGGTGCGCAGGAAGACCGCCGATAGTGGAATCAGCACGATCAGGCTCAGATAGAACAGCGTGAACCCGAGCGACAGCCGGAAGCCGGGCATTACCCGGAACGGACCACTGGTGGGCAGAACGGCCAGCAAGCGAGCGCCGCCAGAGGCGCCGGCACCTGATCCGGCAGCTGATCCGGGAGATGAAGTAAGGGGGAAGACTGCAGGCATCGGGTTTCTTTATTACAAAATCGACTAAGACCCGCAATAATTGCACCCGTTTGTTATAAAGCGAACGAATTAATTTGCATGTCGATAGAACGGCATTGCATATGGACGCACAAAGTCCCACGAAGAAATTCTTTGAATTGCCTGTTCGTGGGTGACTGACGCCGCCGTGCCGGCCCGGTCGAGCACTGGTTTGTGCAACAACCCATCTTGCGGCAACAGATCCAGAAACACTTTCAGTACGCCGCTGCAGGATGCCTTGTAGATCGGGGTGGCGATCACGATCGCATCGGCATGGGCGATTGTGCCGAGCGCCAGACGAATCGCGGGATCGGCGAAATCTGCATGCAGCAACGCTTGCGCCGGCAGATCACGCACATGCAGCTTGATGCAATGATGGCCCAGCGTTGCAAGCGCCTCGCCAACGTGATGCAACAGTCGCGTCGAGCCGGAGGGAATGGCGGGACTACCAGCGAGTAAGACGATTTCCATATTGGTTCCGATGCATGCGTGGTGCAAGAAATGCGCGCGCCTGGCGAGTCGTCATTTCTTGCCCGGTTGGTAAATCTGGTCGAAGCTGCCACCGTCGGCGAAATGCGTCTGCTGCGCCTTGGTCCAGCCACCGAAAAGCTCGTTGACGGTAAACAGCGCGACCTTCGGGAATTGCGCTGCATTTTTCTTGGCTGCTTTGTCCACCGTCGGACGGTAGTAATTCTTGGCAATCAGTTCCTGTCCTTCATCCGTGTACAGAAATTTCAGATACGCTTCCGCCACCTTGCGCGTATTGCGCCGATCGACCACCTTGTCGACCACGGTCACCGGCGGCTCGGCCAGGATCGACAGGCGCGGTGCGACGATCTCGACCTTGTCGGGTCCGAGTTCCTTGATTGCCAGCAGCGCTTCGTTTTCCCAGGCGATCAAAACATCGCCGATACCGCGTTCGACAAAGGTGGTGGTGGCGCCACGGGCGCCCGAATCGAGCACCGGCACGTTCTTGAAGATGCGCGCCACGAAATCCTTTGCCTTGGCGTCGGTGCCGCCCGGCTGCTTCAATGCGTGGCCCCAGGCCGCCAGGTAATTCCAGCGCGCGCCGCCGGAGGTCTTCGGATTCGGCGTGATCACGGCGATGCCTGGACGCGCCAGGTCGTCCCAGTCCTTGATCCCTTTCGGATTGCCCTTTCGCACCAGGAACACGATGGTCGAGGAATACGGCGTGCTGTTGTGCGGCAGGCGTTGCGCCCAGTCCCGGCCGACCAATCCGCGCTGGGCGATCTCATCGATGTCGTAAGCCAGGCCGAGCGTGACGATATCCGCATCGAGGCCGTCGATGACGGTGCGGGCCTGCTTGCCGGAGCCGCCATGCGACTGGCGAATTTTCAGGGTATCGCCGGTCTGCGTTTTCCATTGCCGGATGAATGCCTTGTTGACGTCCTGGTACAGTTCGCGCGTCGGATCGTACGAGACGTTGAGCAGCGACACTTCCGTCGCGTGCGCGCCAACACTGCGGACAAAGAGAGGCGACAGCAGCGCACCGACGGCGATCTGTACGATCAATTGTTTTGTTTTGATGAACAACATGTAGATCCCTTGCGATGAATAAAATGAGCGAGATTGGAGCGTACGCGGCGGAAGGCAAAAACCGAACGAATGCTTTCGTCGTTTGTTATGCATGGAACGCATATGCGAAAACAGCCCTGGCAGCGCAGCACGTCACACGGTCTGCATGGATAATGCAGGCTGCGCTTTCCTTGTTGTGCCCCGCTCTGACCGTTCGTTTCCATCAAAGGCTGCCATGTCGTCGTTTGCTTCCGTCCGTGCTCTCCTCACTCTGCCAGCCCTGCGCCTGCTTCCGAAACTGCGTCGCTGCCTGCTGGTGGCGGTCCATGCGGTGGTTCTGGCCAGCGGCGC
>JAYUWF010000152.1:0-5795 GCA_043753685.1 Herminiimonas sp. | reverse complement strand
ACCTGAGATAAATTCGTTATCCGATCGTTTTCGTTGATGTTTTGACACTCGTTTGCTTCTCGGATGTGTCTTGGTTTTTTGTTGTTTGTTTCGTGGTTTTTACTGAGTTGTTACTCGGTTATCACTCGGGAGATCTTGTTGAATCCAAAGTATTCTCGTGCCGCCGTCATTGCGGCATTTGTCCTGGCCACCTTCCTGGCATTCGGCCTGTTCCGCGGCAGCGACCCGGCGACAGCGTCCAACGCCATGGCGTATTCGGACTTCATTGCCGACGTCAAGGCAAAGAACATCAAGGAAGTCACCATCATCGGTGAAAAGATTCTGGCCGTCACCAACGACGGCAAGAAGGTCCGTACCACCGGCACGCTGCTCGATCGCGGCCTGATCGGCGACCTGGTCGATAATGGCGTCAAGTTCGATGTACGCAATCCGGAAGAGCAATCCTTCCTGGCACAGATCTTCATTTCCTGGTTCCCGATGGTCTTGATGATCGGCGTCTGGATCTTCTTCATGCGCAAGTCGCAGGGCGGTGGCAAGGGTGGCATGTTCTCGATGGGTAAATCCAAGGCGCGCCTGCTGGATGAAAAATCCAACCTGGTCACCTTCGCCGATGTCGCCGGTTGCGACGAAGCCAAGGAAGAGGTTGGCGAGATCGTCGATTTCCTACGTGACCCGAGCAAGTTCCAGAAACTCGGCGGCCGCATTCCACGCGGCGTGCTGATGGTCGGGCCTCCGGGTACCGGCAAGACCCTGCTGGCGCGCGCGATCGCCGGCGAATCGAAAGTGCCCTTCTTCACCATTTCCGGCTCGGATTTCGTCGAAATGTTCGTCGGTGTCGGCGCCTCGCGGGTGCGCGACATGTTCGAGACCGCCAAGAAGAATTCGCCCTGCATCGTCTTCATCGACGAGATCGATGCCGTCGGCCGCCAGCGCGGCACCGGCATGGGCGGCGGTAACGACGAGCGCGAACAGACCTTGAACCAGTTGCTGGTCGAGATGGACGGTTTTGCCGAATCGTCAGGCGTGATCGTAATTGCCGCGACCAACCGCGCCGACGTGCTCGACAAGGCGCTGCTGCGCCCGGGCCGGTTCGACCGCCAGGTGATGGTCGGTTTGCCGGACATCCGTGGCCGCGAGCAGATCCTGCACGTGCACATGCGCAAGGTGCCGATTTCGAAGGATGTCGAGGCACACGTACTGGCCCGTGGCACACCGGGGTTTTCCGGCGCCGAGCTGGCCAATCTGGTCAATGAAGCGGCGCTGTTCGCAGCCCGCCGCGACAAGCGCGTGGTCGACATGCAGGATTTCGAAGATGCACGGGATAAGACCATCATGGGCCCGGAGCGCAAGTCGGCCGTGATCCGCGAGGAAGAGCGCCGCAACACGGCGTATCACGAGTCGGGTCACGCGGTGGTGGCGCGTCTGTTGCCGAAGGCCGATCCGGTGCACAAGGTCACGATCATGCCACGCGGTTTTGCGCTCGGCCTGACCTGGCAGTTGCCGGAGCATGATCGCGTGAACCTGTATCGGGACAAGATGCTGGAAGATATCTCGATCCTGTTCGGTGGCCGCATTGCCGAGGAAATCTTCATGCACCAGCAATCGACCGGCGCCTCGAACGACTTCGAGCGTGCGACCAAGATGGCGCGGGCGATGGTCACGCAATACGGCATGTCGGATGTGCTCGGCACCATGGTGTATGCGGACGACAGCGATGGTTCCGGTTTCGGTTCATCGAAGTCGGTATCGGAAGAGACGCAACAGAAAGTCGATGCCGAGATCCGCAGCATCCTCGACCAGCAGTATGGCGTGGCCCGCACGCTGCTGGAAGCCAACCGCGACAAGGTCGAGGCGATGGTCAAGGCGCTGCTCGAATGGGAGACCGTCGATACCGAGCAGATCGACGACATCATGAACGGCATCGATCCGCGCCAGCCGCGTTACGGCGCGCCGCCCAAGCGCAACAACCGCACCGACGACCGCACGCCGATCACACCCGCACCGGCCTGAAGTTGCGGCAGTACAGTGTCAGTCCAGCGGACCTGCCATTGCAGGTCCGCGCTCGTTTCTACCGTCAAATTCATTGACGCGCCATCATCTTCCAGCGCCTCGGCTCATGCCATCCTTTCTTTCCGCCTTCGTGCCGTCCGCCGCGCCGACCGATGTCCGCCTGACTTGCAATAAACGATGACCGAAGCGCCGGACCTGGACCAGCTGCTGCAGGTCGCCTTCGCGCGCGAAAAGGCAGCGGCGCGCCGGTTGGCGCGCCGGGATGGCTTGTCGCAACTGACTGCCCTCTGCCAAATCCTCATGCAGTCTCCAACTTTGACTCCGACGCCAGCCGGTCTGAATGAACTGGTTGCCGATCGCCTGCTGGCGCAGGCGGCGCAGATCCAGCGTAGGACCGAGCGCCGTCAGGCTGCGGTCGAACGTCATGCGAGCAAGAAAGCGCAACGTCTGCCGGATCCGGCCGCCTGGCACGGCTGGTTCGACGGATCGGCGCTGCCCAATCCGGGGCGCCTCGGAATCGGCGCTGTATTGCGTGCGCCGGACGGCAGTGTCCGCCATATCAGTCGTGCTGCGGGAATTGGGGAGGGCAATGCGGCAGAGTATTTCGCGCTGATCGCGCTGCTGGAAGCGGCAGTCGCGCTTCAGGTTGCGCGGCTGGTGGTGCATGGCGACAGTCAGGTTGTGCTGCAGGACCTGAACGGCCGCGCGCCAGTCCGCACCGATGCGCTGGTCGATTCCCGTCGGCGAGCCATGCGCTTGATGCGCAAAATCGACTCGGTTGAACTGGTCTGGATTCCACGATCGAGAAACGCGGCCGCCGACGCGCTGGCACGGGCCGCGTCAATCCCGACTGGCGGTTTGAAGCGCGGCACGGATTGATCTCGGAATCGAACGGTCTGTCCGAACTGCGCTCCAGCACAGGGGATTACAGCGCGGATTCCAGCGTGGATTGCAGCGTAGATCGAGCCGGCTTGAATTGACGCCTAAATCACGGCGTGAATCCCGGCGTAAATCACGGCGTAAATCACAGGTACTTAGATCCGCGCCGTCGCTCTCAACGCTTGTCTCAGATTCGACCGGTAACCAGCAATATGATCAGCACGATCACGATCAGACCGCCGATACCGCTCGGACCGTAGCCCCAGCTCTTGCTGTGGTTCCACGATGGCAAAGCGCCGATGACGAACAGGATCAGGATGACCAGTAAGATTGTGCCCATGTTTTTTCCTTAAATGTTTTGATTTATTAAACGTGCCCCATCCAAGCGGCAGCGATCCACTGCGCTATCTGAGCGCGCCGCAACAATATTGTTGAAATGCATTTCGGTCTGTGCGCTGCCACACCAAGTCGCTCTTCCATGCAAGAGCAAGCTGCCGTCGTTTGGCAATCGAAGCCTGTCGCGGCACCGTGCGACCGATCGCAGAAGCGTCACGCAAGAATGCGATTGCATGCATTTCGAAGCGCCGAACGCCACTCGCGCATCGTGCGTGTGATAAAAAAAATTTTCTGGAACAAAAAATGATTCGGAAAATCAGATACCGACGACGACCAGGAAAGACTTCAGCCAAGCCATTCCATCCGCGTCTCGACAACTAAAAAGACGACAACATGACCGCTGACTTTACTGAAGTCCATTTGCAACTGGCGCTGGACGCCGCACATATGGAGGTGTGGGATTCGGTCGTCAAAGAGAACGACATCACCAAGGGCAAGGTGAGCTGGTCCGGGCGTGGCGCAGCGTTGCTCGGCTTGCCGGCGGTGCCGCTGGAGCACCAGTTCATGGCGTTTCTGGAATTCGTGCATCCGGACGACCGCCAGTACGTGCAAAGCCTGTTGCAGGACGCCGTGATCCATCGCGCCGAGTATCACCTGGAATATCGCGTGGTCTGGCCGGATCAGAGCGTGCACTGGCTATCGGCCAAGGCGCGGGTGTTTCTGGACGAAGCTGGACAACCTTCGCGCACCCTCGGCATCATCTGGGACGTCACCGCCCGGCGCAACGCGGAAATGCTCCTCGCGCAGCAGAAAGAGCTGGCCGAAGTCACCCTCGGCTCGATCGGCGACGGCGTCATCACCACTAATGCGCAGGGTGTCGTGACGTACCTGAACCGGGTAGCGGAAGAGCTGACCGGCTGGCCGGTGCAACTGGCGCGCGGACAAGAAATCGACATGGTGTTCAAGGTGGTCGATGAAAGTTCGCGGCAGCCGATCGAAAACATCGCCATGCGCTGCTTGCGGCTGGGGCACACGGTGGCGCTGTCGCCACGCGGTGCAATGGTGGCGCGCGGCGGCCGCGATTTTCCGATCCAGGATTCGGCCGCGCCGATTCGCTCGCACGAAGGAAAGGTGCTGGGTGCCGTGGTAGTGTTCCATGACGTGAGCTCGGAGCGCCAGTTGCGTCATGAGCTGTCCTGGCAGGCCTCGCACGACATGCTGACCGGCCTCATCAACCGGCGTGAATTCGAAGCCCAGGTGGCCACGGCGCTGACCTCGGCCCGCCACGACAATGCCCGCCATGCATTGCTGTTTCTGGATCTCGACCAGTTCAAGATAGTCAACGATACCTGTGGCCATGTCGCCGGCGACGAGCTGTTGCGCCAGATCGCCAATCTGCTGCAATCGAAGATGCGCGAAGCCGATGTCCTGGCGCGGCTGGGTGGCGACGAACTCGGCGTCCTGCTGTTCAATTGTCCGATCGAACAGGCGCACGTGGTGGCCGACAATCTGCGCATGGCGGTCAAGGACTTCCGCTTCGTCTGGGATGGCCAGACCTTCGAGATCGGGGTCAGCATCGGCCTGGTCGTGATCGATACCGACAGCAAGTCGCTGGTCGAAGTTCTGAGCGCTGCCGATCGCGCCTGCTACGTGGCCAAGGAACAGGGACGCAACCGGGTGCATTTCTACCAGGAGTCCGACATCGTGCTGGCCCGGCGCTACGGCGAAATGCTGTGGGTGGTGCGGTTGAACGACGCCTTCCAGCAGGAGCGCTTCCGGCTCTACAGCCAGCCGATCGTCAGCCTGGACGGCAAGGTCGTGGACAACCATGTCGAAATCCTGATCCGCATGCTCGACGAGCGCGGCGAGATCATCCTGCCCGGTGCGTTCATACCGGCGGCCGAACGCTATGACCTGATGGCGACCATGGACCGCTGGGTGATCGAGTCGGTGTTCCGCCACATCGGGCGCGCCACGCACGCCGGCGATGATGAAGCCAGCGAGGGCGCCAACGACCCCGCTGACGCCACAGCAAACGGTGCGGACCATGATTCCCCCGACCACGTCACGCCGCATGCAACTCCCACCGGAAGTGACGGAATCGATGACATCATGGGCAGCACCGGGATCGACTGCAATGCCAAGATGAACGGCAATGCCAGGATGAACGGCAACGCGCGGATATGTTCCTACTCCATCAATCTATCGGGTATTTCGCTCAACGACGATCAGCTGCTGCGATTCATCGCCGAACAGTTCGCGCGGCACGCGGTCGCGCCGGAGCGGATCTGTTTTGAAATCACGGAGACGGCGGCGATCGGCAATCTCACCAAGGCAAAAAGCTTCATGCAGGAGGTCAAAAGCATGGGCTGCAAATTTGCCCTCGATGATTTCGGCAGCGGCCTGTCGTCGTTCGCTTACCTGAAAAATCTGCCCGTGGACTACCTGAAGATCGACGGCAGCTTCGTACGCGATGTCGCGACCGACCCGATCATGCGCGCCATGGTGGCGTCGATCAATCAGGTAGGCCACGTCATGGGTATCAAGACGGTAGCCGAATTTGTCGAAAC
>JAYUWF010000151.1:0-17358 GCA_043753685.1 Herminiimonas sp. | reverse complement strand
AAGCCCAGGCAATGCAGGACAACATGAAAAAGGTCCAGGAAGAACTGGCAACGATCGACGTCGACGGCGAGTCCGGTGCCGGCCTGGTCAGGATCACGATGAGCTGCAAGAACGTCGTCAAGCGGGTCGTCATCGATCCGTCGCTGCTGGCCGAAGACAAGGACATGCTGGAAGACCTGGTGGCTGCCGCCTTCAACGATGCGGTGCGCAAGGCCGAAGTCACGACGCAGGAAAAAATGGCGGGAACCACGGCCGGCATGCCGATGCCAGCCGGCTTCAAGATGCCTTTTTAGTGGTATTCGACAGGCGACTTCGCGGCCCGGAGTTGCGTCTGCGGTGCCCGGCGTGAAATACACGTCCAGCCTCGACATGCTGACTGAAGCGTTGCGGCGCCTGCCCGGCGTCGGGCCGAAATCCGCGCAGCGCATGGCGTATCACCTGATGCAGCACGATCGCGACGGTGCGGCGCTGCTCTCGCGCGCATTGAGCGTGGCGGTGGAGCGCATCCACCACTGCGCCATGTGCAACACCTTCACCGAAAGCGAAGTGTGCGAGACCTGTCTCGACAGCGAACGCAACCGCGCTCTACTGTGCGTGGTGGAAACACCCGCCGACCAGTTGATGATCGAGCAGACCCTGACCTTCAAGGGCCTGTATTTCGTGCTGATGGGACGGCTCTCGCCACTCGACGGCATCGGTCCGAAGGATATCCACCTGGACCGCCTGATCGCCCGCGCCACCGATGGCCAGGTCAGGGAAGTGGTGCTGGCGACGAATTTCACCAACGAAGGTGAAGCCACCGCCCATTACATCAGCGAAACCCTGAAAGCGCGTGGCCTGCAGGTCAGCCGTCTGGCGCGCGGCGTGCCGGTGGGTGGCGAACTCGAATACATCGATGCCGGCACCATCGCGCGTGCCATGCTGGATCGCCGCAGCACCTGATGCAACTCAGTCCGTTGCCTCGGCTCACAATCCGACTTCAGGCAGCCGGCTTCTCATTTTCGGACTCCACATGACAAATTCCGCAGGACCACTGGCCGGCATTAAGGTACTCGAACTCGGCACCCTGATTGCCGGTCCGTTCTGCGCCCGCATGCTGGCCGAATTCGGCGCCGAAGTCATCAAGATCGAGTCGCCCGATGGCGGCGACCCGATCCGGCAGTGGCGCATCCTGAAGGACGGTACGTCGCTCTGGTGGTCGGTCCAGGCGCGCAACAAGAAAAGCGTGACCCTCAACTTGAAGCATGCCAAGGCGCAGGAGATCGCGCGCCGCCTGGCATTGGACGCGGACGTCATCATTGAGAATTACCGACCTGGCGTGCTGGAAAAATGGCAGCTCGGCTACGAGCAATTGAAGGTCGTCAATCCTGCCACCATCATGGTGCGCCTGTCCGGTTACGGCCAGACCGGACCGTTGAAGGACATGCCGGGTTTCGGCGCCATCGGTGAATCGATGGGCGGCTTGCGCTATGTTTCCGGTCACGCCGACCGGCCGCCGGTGCGGGTCGGGATTTCGATCGGCGACTCGGTGGCGGCATTGCACGGCGTGATCGGCGCGATGATGGCGCTGCGCCACCGGGACGCCACCGGCGGGCGCTGGAACGGCAAGAGCGGCAATGATTGCATCGCCGGCCAGGGCCAGATGGTCGACGTCGCGCTGTACGAATCGGTGTTCAACCTGATGGAGTCGCTGGTGCCGGAATTCGACCACGCCGGCGTGGTGCGTGAACGCACCGGCGGCGCCTTGCCAGGCATCGTTCCATCGAATACCTATACCACCGGCGATGGCGAAAACATCGTCATTGCCGGCAACGGCGACGCCATCTTCAAGCGCCTGATGCGCGCCATCGAACGCCATGACCTGGCCGACGATCCCCAGCTGGCGCGCAACGATGGCAGGGTGCCGCGCACGATCGAGATCGACGATGCGATCTCGGCCTGGTGCGCGACCCAGACCATCGCCAGTGCGCTGGAAGTGCTGCAGGCAGCCGAAGTACCGGTCGGTAAAATCTATTCGGTGCGCGACATGATGAGCGATCCGCATTTCCTGGCGCGCGGCATGTTCGAGCAACATCATTTTGCCGATGGCACGCCGATCAAATTGCCGGCGATTACACCGAAGCTGTCGGCCACGCCGGGCGAAACCAAGTGGCTGGGGCCGACCCTTGGCCAGCACAACGCCGAAGTCCTGGCAGGGCTCGGGTATGATGAGCAGGCAATCGCACGGCTGCGCGAGGATGGCGTTCTGTGACGCGATCCGACCCATGGATTGGACGCTGGATATTCGGTACTGGGTACGGAGTCAGCCGGAACCCGGCGCCGTAGCACGATAAAAAAACGGACGGAGACTTAACGATGAAATTCAACTGGAAACAGTTTGCGCTGGCGCTCGGGCTGTTCTTGCTCGGCTACTTCACCTTCAACAACCCGCTGTTCGCCCAGACGCTGGAAAAGCCCAAGGTGTCGATTGCCGTGGGCGGCAAAAACCTTTTGTACTACCTGCCGCTGACGATCGCCGAGCAGCTCGGCTATTTCAAGGACGAGGGATTGCAGGTCGAGATCAGCGACTTCGCCGGTGGCGCCAAGGCGCTGCAGGCGCTGGTCGGAGGCAGTGCCGACGTGGTCTCCGGTGCCTATGAACACACCATCAACATGCAGAGCAAGGGTCAGATCATCACCGCCTTCGTGCTGCAGGGCAGGGCGCCGCAGATCGTCGTCGGCGTGTCGAACAAGACCATGCCGAACTACAAGACGATTGCCGACCTGAAGGGCAAGAAGATCGGCGTCACCGCGCCCGGATCGTCGACCAACATGGTGGCAAATTTCGTGCTGGCAAAGGGCGGCCTGAAACCGACCGATGTGTCGTTCATCGGTGTCGGCACGGCAGCCGGCGCATTGTCCGCGCTGCGTTCGGGGCAGATCGATGCGATGTCGAATCTGGATCCGGTCAATACCATGCTCGAGCAAAAGAAAGAGATTCGCATCATTGCCGACACCCGGACATTGAAGGACACCAACGACCTGTTCGGCGGGCCGATGCCGGCTGCATCACTGTATGCACCCGAAGCTTTCCTGAAAAAATATCCGAACACCTCGCAGGCGCTGGCCAATGCCATGGTGCGCTCCCTGAAATGGCTGCAGAAGGCCGGTCCCTCCGACATCATCAAGGTGGTGCCGGAAAACTATCTGTTGGGCGACCGGGCGCTGTATATCGACGCCTTCATGAAAGTGCGTGAAGCGCTGTCCCCCGACGGCAGCTTTCCGGACAACGGTCCGAAGACGGCGTTGAAGGCGCTCCAGGCCTTCGAGCCCGAGCTGGCCACCAAGACCATCGACCTGTCGAAGACCTATACCAACGAGCTGGTCAAAAAAGCCAACGCAAGATACAAGTGATGGCGCACGCACCGCTTCCTGTGAACGTGGGTGCCACCGCCGCCGACAGCGCGACGGCGGCACTGTCCTTCGATGACGTCACCTGCACGTTTGTCTCACGCGACGGCGCGCGCGGCAGCCGGTACACGGCCGTGGCGGATACCACGCTGCACATCGCGCCGGGAGAATTCGTCTCCGTGGTCGGTCCTACCGGTTGCGGCAAGTCGACCCTGCTCAACATCGCCGCCGGGTTGCTGCAACCATCGTCGGGCACGGTGCGGGTATTCGGCCAGCCGCTCACCGAGCTCAACCGCCGCGCCGGCTACATGTTTCAGTCGGAGGCGCTGATGCCGTGGCGCAGCGCACTCGACAACGTCATCGCCGGCCTGCAGTTCCGCGGCCTGTCGGATGCGGCTGCGCGCGCGCAGGGCGAGGCGTGGCTGACCCGCGTCGGCCTGCAAGGTTTCGGCGAGCGCTATCCGCATGAACTCTCGGGCGGCATGCGAAAGCGCGTGGCGCTGGCGCAGACCCTGATCCTGGACCCCGACATCATCCTGATGGACGAGCCGTTTTCCGCACTCGACATCCAGACCCGGCAATTGATGGAAAACGAAGTGCTGGCGCTCTGGAGTGAAAAGAAAAAGGCGGTGCTCTTCATCACCCACGATCTGGACGAAGCCATCGCCATGTCGGACCGGGTGGTGGTGCTGTCGGCCGGACCGGCGACGCATCCGATCGGCGAATTCAACATCGACCTGCCGCGTCCGCGCGATGTCGCCGAAATCCGCAACGAGCCGCGCTATGTCGAACTGCATGCGCAGATCTGGTCGGTGCTGCGCGATGAAGTCTTGAAAGGCTATCAACAGCAGAAGCGGGCGGTGTCCTGATGTGGAAGTGGATCCGTCCGAATCAACACAACCTGCGTTTCTGGCAAGCGATGGTGCTGGTGGTGGTGTTCGGCGCCTGGCACCTGGCGTCGCGCGACCCGCAGCTGGCATTCTTTTTCGGGGAACCGATCAAGGTGCTGGTGCGGGTCTGGCAATGGTTCACGGTCGGTAGCGGCAGCCTGGAAGTCGGGTTTGGCGACACCACCTTCTTCACGCTGAATTTTCCGGCGGAGATTTATTCGCATCTGCTGGTGACGCTGACCGAGACCATGCTGGCTTTTGTCATCGGTACCGGCCTGGGTCTGGGGGTGGGCCTGTGGCTGGCATTGTCGCCGCTGGCCTCGGCGATCCTCGACCCCTACATCAAGGCGGCAAACTCGATGCCGCGCGTGATCCTGGCGCCGATCTTTGCGATGTGGTTCGGCCTGGGCATCTGGTCGAAGGTGGCGCTGGCGGTGACCCTGGTGTTCTTCATCGTCTTCTTCAATGTCTATCAGGGTGTCAAGGAAGTCAGCCCTGTGGTGCTGGCCAATGTGCGCATGCTAGGCGCCAACAGCCGCCAGCTGTTGCGCAACGTGTATCTGCCGTCGGCGACCTCGTGGGTGTTTTCCAGCCTGCACACCTCGGTCGGACTGGCCTTCGTCGGCGCGATCGTCGGCGAATACCTGGGTTCGGCGCGCGGTGTCGGTTACCTGATCCTGCAGGCCGAGGGCACGTTCGACATCAATACCGTGTTTGCCGGCATCCTGGTGCTGACGGCCTTCGCGCTGGTGCTCGATACGGCCGTCGGCTGGCTGGAAAAACGGCTCATGAAATGGCAGCCGAAGAGCGGCGAGACCGAAAAGTTGTAGCGGCCGCGGCCAGCGCGGCGGCGCCGTTCAGCGTGGCGTACTCAAGGCGTCCACCAATCCATCGAGCTTGATCGAATCGGCGCAAAACTGCCGGATGCCTTCGGCGAGTTTTTCGGTCGCCATTGCATCTTCATTGAGTACGAACCGGAACGCCTTTTCATCCAGCACGATTTTTTCCAATGGCGCTGCCTGCGCCACTTCGGCGCTGAGCTTGCGCTCCAGCGGCGCGTCCGAAGCCGCCAGCTTGCCGAGCAATTCCGGACTGATCGTCAACAGGTCGCAACCGGCCAGTTCGATGATCTGCGAGGTGTTGCGAAAACTGGCGCCCATGACCTCGGTCGCATGGCCGAACTTGCGATAGTAGTCATAGATCCGATGCACCGATTGCACGCCGGGGTCGTCGGCGCCGGTGCATTCGACGCCGGTGGATTTCTTGTACCAATCGTAGATGCGGCCGACGAATGGCGAAATCAGCTGGGCGCGGGCGTCGGCGCAGGCCACCGCTTGCGGCAGCGAAAAGAGCAGCGTCATGTTGCAGCGGATGCCTTCGCGCTGCAGTACTTCAGCGGCGCGGATGCCTTCCCAGGTTGCGGCGATCTTGATCAGGATGCGCTCGCGCGCCACGCCCGATGCTTCGTACAGTGCGATCAGCGCGCGGCCCTTGGCGATGGTGCCGGCAGTGTCGAACGACAGGCGGGCATCGGTTTCGGTGGACACCCGCCCCGGCACCAGCTTCAGAATCTCGATACCGAAGGCCACCAGCAACCGGTCGACCACTTCGCCGGTGCCCAGATGCGCATGCTCACGCGCGGCTTTTTCCAGGAGGTGGCGGTAATCCTCCTTTTGCACGGCCTTCAGGATCAGCGATGGATTGGTGGTGGCATCTTGCGGCGAGTAGGCCTGCATGGCCTGGAAGTCGCCGGTATCGGCAACCACGGTGGTGAATTGCTTGAGCTGTTCGAGTTGGTTCATCGTATGGTCCAAAAAAATGGGAAGGGGTTCTACAGTTTCGGTGGCTGGCGCAGGAATGAATCGAACTGCATGTTGATTTTTAAAAGAGCCTGCTGTGCATCCTGCATTTTTTCACGCTGTTGCGGCCCCAGCTTCAGCGCCAGGCCGACCGCCAGGATATCGATGACCACCAGATGCGCCAGGCGCGCCGAGATCGGCGTGAAGGGGTCGATGTCGAAACCGAGGTCGATGGCGATCAGCACCGTCGCCAGGGCCGCCAGGGGCGTACCGCTGGGCGCCAGCACGATCACGTCGGCGCCGCCCTGGCGCGCCAGCTGCACGCTGCGCAGCAAGGCCACGCTGCTGCCGCGTTGCGAGATCGCGACCACCACGTCGCCCGCGCCCAGAAGCGACGCGGCGATGCTGTGGACATGCGGATCGCTGTAGGCCACCGTCGGCACGCCGGAGCGAAAGAACTTGTGCTGCGCATCGGCGGCAATGATGCCCGAGGTGCCCTGGCCGTAGAACTCGATCTTCCGGGCAGCCGCCAGCAGGGTCAGCGCCTGCTGGATGGCCGGCGCCTGCAGGTTGTTGCGCAGGTCGAGCAGGATGTTGATCGAGCGGCCGCAGATCTTGTTGATCAGGTCGGCCGCCAGGTCATCCTGTTCCGGCAAGGTGGTGGCAGCCGCGTCGTCCAATGCCAGCGCCAGGCCCTGCGCCAGCTTCATCTTGAATTCGCGCCAGCCGTGGTAACCGATGGCGCGACAAAAGCGCACCACGGTCGGTTCCGACACGCGCGCATTGCGCGCCAGGGCAGTGATGTTTTCGGCGATCGCCATTTGCGGATTGCGCAGCACTGCCTGCGCCACCTTGCGCTCGGATTTCGAGAGGGTGTCGAGCTGGGTGCGGATCGAATCGAGCAGCATCGAGGCGGCGGTGGCGTGGAAGTCGCGGGCGGCTGGTCAGACTTCCGGTAGCGCTTCTTCGCGCCACTGCAGGCCGTCGCGTCCGATTAGGGCGCTGGCCGCCGCCGGCCCCCAGCTGCCGGCCGTGTACGGAATCGGTTCACTGTCTTCATGTTCCCAGAAGTCGAGGATCGGCTCGACCCATTCCCAGGCCGCTTCCAGTTCGTCGCTGCGCATGAAGAGCGTCAGTTGATTGCGCAGTACATCGAGCAGCAATCGTTCGTAGGCATCCATGCGGGGCGTCTTGAAGGTTTCGCGGAAATCCAGTTCCAGCTCCACGGGTTTGAGGCGCATGCCATCGCCCGGCGTCTTTGCCATCAGGTTCAGGTGCAGGCCCTCGTCGGGCTGCAGGCGGATCACCAGGCAATTCGGCTGGAAGCTGCTGGTCGGCTGCGCGAAGATAGAGTGCGGAATCGGCTTGAAGCGCACCACGATCTCTGCCAGTTGATCGGCCATGCGCTTGCCGGTGCGCAAGTAGAACGGCACGCCGGCCCAGCGCCAGGTATCGATCTCGGCACGGACAGCCACATAGGTTTCGGTGCGCGAGGCCGGATTGGCGTCGGGTTCCTTGCGGTAGCCCGGCACCTGAACGCCGCCGACATGGCCGGCGCGGTACTGGCCACGGATGACATTCTGCGCCAGCGAGGCATGCGTGAAGCGCTTCAATGAACGCAGTACCTTCAGTTTTTCATCGCGCACGGCGTCCGGCGTGACGGACAGCGGCGGCTCCATGGCGACGATGCACAGCAATTGCAGCAAATGATTCTGCAGCATGTCGCGCAGCGCACCGGAATTTTCGTAATAACCCATACGATTGCCGACGCCAATCTCTTCGGCGATCGTGATTTGCACGTCGGAAATCCATTCGCGCCGCCATAAAGGTTCGAACAGGACGTTGCCGAACCGTAGCGCCAGCAGGTTCTGCACGCCTTCCTTGCCGAGATAGTGATCGATGCGGAAGATCTGCGACTCGGCAAATACCTGGCCGACTTCGGCATTGATCTGCTTGGCGCTGGCCAGGTCGCGGCCGAGCGGTTTTTCCAACACCACGCGCGAGGTATCGTTGGCCAGTCCTGCCGCCGCCAGGTTGTGGCAGATGCGGGAAAACAGGCCGGGCGGCGTGGCCAGGTAGAACACTCGTGTCAGGCCAGCGTCCTTGCGCATGGCGGCACTGAGCGTCGGATAAGTCGCGAGGTCGTCGGCGTCGACCGTGACGTAGGTGATGCGGGCACAGAAGGTCTGCCACAGCGCCTGATCAAAACAATTTTCCGCGATGTGCGGTTTGGCATTCTCATTCACGGCATCGAGAAACTGCTGCTGATCCCATTCGTGACGGCCGACGCAGATCACGCGCGCCGACGGCGGCAGATCCTTGGCACGGTCGCGTGCATACAGAGCGGGCAAGAGCTTGCGCATTGCCAGGTCGCCACCGCCGCCAAACAGGACGAGGTCGAAGTCGTTGAGAGCCATGAGAATTTTCCTTGAAGTCCAGAGCTGCCGCCGGAACCGGATCGTTGCAATCGACGATTCGGTTCCGACGCGTGCTCAGCGCATATTTCGAGCTGTGCGGTCGTTGCGAGCCCCGTGCGCCCGGGCGATCAAGCCGCGGGTCGATGCATCCTGGGTCGGTTCCGGTGTCGCTTGCGGACCGGCCTGCAAGGCTGCTTCCACATCCTTGGCCAGTGCCTTGCCGAGTTCGACACCCCATTGATCGAAACTGTTGATGCCCCAGATTACACCCTGTACAAAAACCTTGTGCTCATACAATGCGATCAGCGCGCCGAGCGCATGCGGCGTCATCGCCGGCAGCAGGATCGTGTTGCTGGGCCGGTTGCCGGGAAAGCAGCGATGCGGCGCCAGGCTGTCGATGGCGGCGCCGTCCATGTTCTGCCCGGCCAGTTCGGCGCGGACTTCTTCCTCGGTCTTGCCGCGCATGAGCGCCGCCGATTGTGCGAAACAGTTGGCCAGGAGCGCCATGTGGTGATTCGGATGGTCGGCATGCGTCCGCAGCACCGTGATGAAATCGACCGGCACCAACTCACATCCCTGGTGCAGCAACTGGAAATACGCATGCTGGCCATTGGTGCCGACGTCGCCCCAGAGAACCGGTGCGGTGGCGAGGCCGACCGGACGGCCGTCTCGATCGACTTGCTTGCCGTTGCTTTCCATGTCGAGCTGCTGCAGATAAGCCGGCAGGAATTGCAGATCCTGCCAGTACGGCGCAATCGATAGCGTCCTGCAATCGAAAAAATTGCGGTACCAGATTCCCAGCAGCGCCAGGATCACCGGCATGTTTTGCGCCAGCGGCGCATGGCGGAAGTGCTCATCCATCGCATGCGCGCCGGCCAGGAATTCGGCGAAGCCGTCGGCGCCGATGGCCAGTGCCAGCGGCAGGCCGACCGCCGACCAGACCGAATAGCGGCCGCCGACCCAGTCCCAGAAACCGAACATGTTGGCCGCATCGATTCCGAAGGCCGTCACCGCCGCGCGATTGGTCGACACCGCCACGAAATGACGCGCCGGCGCATCGCCACCGCAACGATCGACCAGCCAGGCGCGCGCGGTGTGCGCATTCATCATCGTCTCGGCGGTGTTGAAGGTCTTGGAGGCGACGATGAACAGGGTGGTATCGGGGTCGAGGGTTGGCAGCAGTGCGTCGAGTTCGTTGCCGTCGACGTTCGAAATGAAGTGGAACGTCAGCGCCGGATGACAATCGGTGCGCAGTGCCCGGCATGCCATTTTCGGCCCCAGGAACGAGCCGCCGATGCCGATGTTGACGATCGAGGTCAGCGCCTTGCCGCGCGTGCCCAGCCATCGTCCCGAACGAACCAGATCGGTGAAGGTCCGAACCCTGGCCAGCACCGCCTGCACGTCGCCGCTGACATCCTGGCCGTCGATCGTGATGTGCGAAGTGGCCGGCGCGCGCAGCGCGGTATGCAGGGCGGCGCGCTGCTCGGTGTTGTTGATTTTTTCACCGGCGAACATCCGGTCGCGCCACTGTTCCACACCGCGTTCGCGCGCCAGTGCGCACAGCAGGTCGATGGTGCCGGCGTCGATGCGGTTCTTGGAATAATCCAGGAACAGGCCGGCGGCATCGAGCGAGAAGGTCTGGAAGCGATCCGGATCGCGCTCGAACAGGCGGCGCATGGACCAG
Source organism: Herminiimonas sp. (assembly GCA_043753685.1). Lineage (GTDB taxonomy): Bacteria > Pseudomonadota > Gammaproteobacteria > Burkholderiales > Burkholderiaceae_D > JANXSS01. Next base: position 7,178 of record JAYUWF010000151.1, on the reverse strand, counting down.
TCCGCAGCCGTGGCATGATGCGATTGCAGGGCGCTAAAGGCTGGACTGGCTGGACTGGCCGAGCTGGCAGCGAATGCGCCGGCGGTATCTGGCAAGGGCCTGGCTGCTGGTTGAAACGGCGGGGCGGGCAGGGACATGGGGCGAATGGGCGATGGGCGCAAATGGGCAGTCGTTCGACTATACCCGAATTTTTGGTAATTTCACTACTGGACGTTGCTGCTCAGTGGAGGAAACTCCTGCTTTGTTTACCTTTTTTAAGGTTATGGGCGATATCGACATTTCTTTGTCAGTTCTCGATCGGGCCCGTGCGCACGACGATATCGGCCGTATTGGCCAGCAGCGGCCTGCCTGGACGCGCGAATTGTAGTAAAATTACATAAAATATCAGGGCAGCGGTAGCCGACGTAACTTTACCTGTGCTTCCGGCGCTGTCCATCCTGCGACGCGCAGGCTCATTTCGTGAAGGAATAATTCATGACGCTCCATCCAATCATCCTCGCCGTTACCGCGCGCATCACCGAACGCAGCCAGCCGTATCGCCAGGCCTATCTCGGCCGGCTCGAGGCAGCGCGGCGCGGCGGCGTGCAGCGCGGCGCGCTTTCCTGTACCAACCTGGCGCACGGTTTCGCGGCGTTCCCACCGAGCGACAAGCTGGTGCTGCGGCAGCAAAAGAAGCCTTCGGTGGCGATCGTCTCGGCCTACAACGACATGCTGTCGGCACATCAGCCGTTCGAACGGTTTCCGCAACTGATCAAGACCGCGGTACGCGATGCCGGCGGCGTGGCGCAGTTCGCCGGCGGTACACCGGCCATGTGCGACGGCGTCACGCAGGGTCAGCCCGGCATGGAGCTGTCGCTGTTCTCACGCGATACGATCGCCATGGCCACCGCCGTCGCGCTGTCGCACAACATGTTCGACGCAGCGGTGTATCTCGGTGTGTGCGACAAGATCGTGCCGGGTCTGTTGATCGGCGCACTGCATTTCGGTCATCTGCCGGCAGTCTTCATTCCGGCCGGTCCGATGACGACCGGTATGTCAAATACCCAAAAGGCGAAGATCCGCCAGCTCTACACGCAAGGCAAGGCGAGTCGCGAGGAATTGCTGGAGGCCGAATCGCAGTCGTATCACGACGCCGGCACCTGCACCTTCTACGGCACCGCCAACAGCAACCAGATGCTGATGGAGGTCATGGGCCTGCACATGCCGGGCGCGGCCTTCATTACACCGAACACGCCCTTGCGCGACGCCCTGACCGCGGCTGCGGCGCGCCGTGCGGTCGAGATTTCGGGGCAGGGCCCGGCGCATGGCGAGAATTACGCGCCGGTCGGCCAGCTGGTCAATGAAAAAACCATCGTCAACGCCATCATCGCGCTACTCGCCACGGGCGGCTCCACCAATCACACGCTGCACCTGGTGGCGATCGCCAAGGCAGCCGGCATCGTGATCGACTGGAATGATTTCAGCGCACTGTCGGACATCATTCCTCTGCTGTCGCGGATCTATCCGAACGGCGAAGCAGACGTCAATCATTTCCATGCAGCCGGCGGCACCGGATTCGTGATCCGCGAACTGCTCGATGCCGGCTTGCTGCATGAAGACGTGCGCACCATCATGGGCCACGGCTTGCGCACCCACGCCAGCGAACCGCTGCTCGACGGTGACAAGGTGGTCTGGGCGCCTGCACCGGCGGTCTCGGGCGACGAGAACGTGTTGCGCTGCGCGGCAGCGGCGTTTTCCAACGATGGCGGGCTGCGCCTGATGCAGGGCAACCTGGGGCGCGCCATCATGAAGATTTCGGCGGTGCGACCGGAACACCGGGTGGTCGAAGCACCGGCCGTTGTCTTCGATTCGCAGGATGCATTCAACGCCGCCTACAAGGCCGGTCAGCTCGATCGGGATTTCGTGGCGGTGCTGCGATTCCAGGGGCCACGCGCCAACGGCATGCCGGAGCTGCATGCGCTCACGCCGGCGCTGGGCAGCCTGCAGGATGCCGGACGCCGTGTTGCGCTCGTCACCGATGGCCGCATGTCGGGCGCCTCCGGCAAGGTGCCGTCGGCGATCCACGTCTCGCCGGAGATCCTGGCCGGCGGGCCGCTCGGCCGGGTACGAAACGGCGACATGATCCGGGTCGATGGCGACGCCGGCGTATTGCAGGCACTGGTCGAATCAGCCGAATGGGATGCGCGCGGCATCGAGCCGGCCGAACTCTTTGGCAATGAAGTTGGCATGGGGCGCGAACTGTTCGCCATGTTCCGGCATGTCGTCAGCACGGCCGAGGAGGGCGCCGCTACGTTCGGCTTGCCGCCGATATTCCCGACCGTGCTTGAAACACCCTTACCCTTGAAAGTACTCTCATGAACCAATCGATCCCACCCATCGGAACGGCCGGCTCGTTGCTCGACATAATGCACGCCTCGACCGTGATTCCAGTCATTGCCATCGACGACCTGGCGCATGCCGTCCCATTGGCCAGGGCGTTGGTTGCGGGCGGTATCCGCGTTCTGGAGATTACCCTGCGCACCGAACACGGATTGGCGGCGATCCGTGCCGTTGCCGAGGCGGTGCCGGAGGCAATCGTCGGCGTGGGCACCCTGACCAGGCCGGAAGAATTCGCTGCCGCCCGTGACGCCGGCGCTGTCTTTGGCGTCTCGCCGGGATTGACCGCCGAATTGATCGATGCGGCGCGCGCCAGCGGCCTGCCGTTGCTGCCGGGTGTCATGACGCCGTCCGAAGTGATGACGGCGCGTGCTGCCGGTTTTCTGCAACTTAAGCTGTTTCCTGCAGTACCGGCTGGGGGCATCGGCATGCTCAATGCCATCGCCGGTCCGCTTGCCGATATCATGTTCTGTCCGACCGGTGGCATTTCAGAAGGCACCGCAGCGGCATTCCTGGCGTGCCCGAACGTCGCCTGTGTCGGCGGTTCCTGGCTCACGCCAAAGGACGCCATACGCGCCGGCGACTGGGCCCGCATCACCGCACTGGCCAGCGCAGCCAGCGCCCTGCGGCAGCGGCATTGAACCGTTCAGCCGTTCAACCGTTCCATTCCCGTTTTGACATGCACGGCTGCGCTTTGTTCGAAATGGACATCGACGACCGGGAATGTCGGCTGGATCCGGTTCGCGGCAGATGGGATCGCCACGGCGATCCGTTAGAATGAAGGCAGCAAAACTTCCAGATATGAAAAATGGCGATGTCACAGGATGACTTGAAACAAGCAGTGGCCCGGGCTGCCCTGGCTTATGTGATTGACGGCGAGATCGTCGGTGTCGGCACCGGATCGACGGCCAATTTTTTCATCGATGCACTGGCAACGATCAAGGATCGCATCAAGGGCACGGTGGCATCGTCCGAAGCCACCGCTGCGCGGCTACGCTCGCATGGCATTCCGGTATTCGACCTGAACGACGTCACATCGATGCCGGTCTACGTCGATGGCGCCGATGAAATCACGGCGCAGGGGGCAATGATCAAGGGTGGCGGCGCCGCGCTGACCCGGGAAAAGATCGTCGCCTCGGTGGCCGAGCGCTTCATCTGCATCGCCGACGGCTCGAAACTGGTCGAGCGGCTCGGTGCTTTCCCGCTGCCGGTCGAAGTCATTCCGATGGGGCATGCCGTGGTGGCGCGCAAGCTCGCTGCCCTGGGCGGCACGCCGCGCCTGCGCATGAAGGATGGCAAGCCGCTGTTGACCGATAACGGTTGCATGATCATCGATGTGCTGGGTTTGCAGATTGCCGATCCGGCGCAGCTCGAACAACAGATCAACGACATCGTCGGCGTGGTGACGGTTGGCCTGTTCGCCCGGCAGAGCGCAAATGTCTGCCTGCTCGGATCGACCGATGGCGTGAAAACGCTGAATTTCTGATCGGTTGCGCGGCAAGTCGCGCCATGCCACGCCGTTCAGGATGGTCTTGACCATCGCAACATCACGTTGTTCGCAGGCGATTGCCAGCGCCGCGGCATCGAGCGTTCATTCCTGCGCCTTGGGCGGCTCGATATAGGTTTCCATGCGCGCGAAGAACTGGGCGTAAAACTTTTCCGACTGGATCGTTTCGCTGGCCACCTTGACCAGGGAATCGTCGCTCATGCCGAACGGTACCGACAACGACCCCAGAACGCCGACACCGACACTGGCCGAGGTACTGCTCTTTTTCAAGGAGTACGTCGCACGCACGGCATTGACGAAGACCGTGGTTGCATTGCTGCCGGCGCTCTCGGCGGCGCACACGATCGTGAATTCGATTTCCGCATGCGTCTGGCTGTTACGCTGGAAATTCTTGCTGCCCTTGACCAGGGTCGGCTTCGATTCGGTGATGATGAAACCCTGGCTGAGCAGGGCGCGCCGGCCGGCTTCGCAGCTGGCGGCACCATCGGCAGGGAAGCTGTGCGAGTAGGTGTTCCCTGAAATGAATTCTTCGCTGTCGTACAGCGCCTGATGCGGCGTTGACGCACAACCCGCCAATCCGGTCACTGCGACCAGTACAGTGAACCGGCGCAGCAACCGCCCGGCATTCAGCTTCACGGACGTCGTCTGTTTCTGGCGGCGCGTGGCTTTCAAAAGCTGGAGCGAGCCCATTAAGGCGGGTACAAGTGAATCCATTGTCAACGTAGAATTTCTGGTTGTGGGGCCATGACTTACTGACCCCGTATTCCGAATGGAATCTTAGTCCGCCGGGGGCACGTAGCCTTGCGCGGCATCGGCGCCTTCACCGAAGAAATGCTTTTCCATCTGCGTCGCGAGGTACTTGCGAGCGCGGGCATCGGCCAGGTTCAGGCGGTTCTCGTTGACCAGCATGGTCTGGTGCTTGAGCCACGCGGCCCAGGCTTCCTTTGATACCGATTCATAGATGCGCTTGCCGAGTTCGCCCGGATATGGCGCAAAATCGAGTCCTTCGGCTTCCTTGTTCAGTTTGCTGCAATGGATCATGCGGGCCATGGTAAATCCTTCAATGGGTGAAATCGGGTCGGACCACGCACCGCCGAGATTGCTCGTACCGACGACATCGACAACAGCGACGACGGTGAGCATGACGGCGGTGGCTACGGTTTCGTGATCAGAGCTTCTTGATCAATACTTGTGACTTGCGCTGCCAGTTGTACATGTGCTGCCGGTCCTTGGGCAAATCATCCACGCTGGCAGTTCGAAAACCGCGCTTGATGAACCAGTGGGAGGTGCGCGTCGTCAGCACGAACAAGCGGTTCAGGCCGGCCAGGCGAGCGCGCGTTTCGATGTGCTTCAGGAGCCGTTCGCCATCGCCCTGTGCCTGGACATCAGGCGTGACGGTCAGGCAAGCCATTTCCGCCATTTTATCGCTGGCGAAAGGATACAGGGCCGCGCAACCGAAGATCACGCCATCGTGCTCGATGACCGAAAAATAATCGATCTCGCGTTCGATCAGTTCGCGCCCGCGAAACACCAGGGTGCCATCGGCTTCCAGCGGTTCGATCAGTTTCAGGATGCCGCCGACGTCCTCGATGGTGGCCTCGCGCAGGCTCTCCAGATTTTGATACGAAATCATGGTGCCCACGCCATCGTGCGTGAACAATTCCAGCAGCGCCGAACCATCGGTGGCAAACGGCACGATATGGGCACGCGCCACGCCGCCGTTGCAGGCCGTGATCGCATGCTTCAGATAAAAAGCGGAATCCTGCGGCAGGCAGTTCGACTGCAATACCGCTTCGGCCTGATGCGAGGACAGCTCCCGGATATCGGCGCCGCCAGCATCCTGCATCAGGCCGGTCTCGGTAATGAAGATCAGCTTGTCGGCACGAAGCGCAATTGCGGCCGACACTGCCACGTCTTCCATGGTCAGGTTGAACATTTCCCCGGTTGGAGAAAAGCCCAGCGGCGACAGCAGCACTAGCGCACCGGTGTTAAGGATCGGATGGATCGTCTCGTAGGCGACCTTGCGCGCCACGCCGGTCAGCTCCAGGTCAACGCCGTCGATGACGCCGATCGGACGGGCAGTCACGAAATTGCCGGAGATGATGCGGATCGCCGAATGCGCCATCGGAGTGTTCGGCAAGCCCTGGCTGAAGGCGGCTTCGATATCGAGGCGCAGTTCACCGGCGGCTTCCTTGGCGCATTCCAGGGCGGCGGTATCGGTGATCCGGATGCCGTTGTGATAACGCGGCTCGACATGGCGCAGCGCCAGCTGTTCCTCGACCTGTGGCCGGGTGCCATGGACGATCACGACCTTGATGCCCAGCGCATGCAGCAGCGACAGATCCTGGGCCAGGACCGGCAAGGCGCCAGCGATCACAAGTTCGCCCGGGAAGGCGACTACGAAGGTCTTGCCACGGAAGGCGTGGATGTATGGTGCGACCGAGCGCAGCCAGTCGACGAATTCAATCGGGGTTTGCATGGCGCCCATTATATGGCTTGTCGCACAAATTCCTGAAGGTCTTGTGCGAACCAACGCCAGCGGGTTCGGTCCCCAACTGTTTCAACTGCGAACCGGCGCTATGCAGCAGCGATCGCTCGGCCATTACCGCAGGAATTGCAAATTAACCTCACCGGCTTGGCACGATCGGTAAAGGCTCTCATGAAACAGGCCCATTCGAATCCGGTGAAAGCACCGAGCTACGGCTGCTATGCCCGCTCGGCATACTGGATTTCACTGACTTTGTTCGTTGTCTGCTTGTTCATTGCCCGCTGCCTTTCCACGTCAAGTTGCTTTCGCAGCGCGAATCGCAATTCAGAAAGCTGTCTTGTGAAATCGATGAAATGAGGCCCGCGCGCGCGTCGACCTTCTGCAATCATGGATGCGAGCTCTTGATCGAGCTCGGCGTCTGTCTTGATCGTTCGGTCGCTGATTTTCTGCATCATCGATCGATACATCATCAAGGTACCATTCCGAATGACACCCGCCTGGCTGATGATCACCGGTTCGGACGCAACCGATTCGTTGAGCCTGTTGTTTCTGCGAACGTGGTATTCCAAAACATCATGCGCATATTCGATTTCTTCAGTCCGTAGCAATGAATTATCAAATTGCAGTCCTACCTGCGTCAGCGGAATTTTTATGATCGATTTGTCATCGACACATTCAAGATGGAGGGTGAAAGACGATTGACGGTCGTCCGAGGACCTACTTCTTTGCAGCCCCATTATCTTGTATCGCTCCCCAATAAAGGCTGGCTTGTGTCTTAGCAATTTATACAAGATGGATTCGGATGGA
>JAYUWF010000150.1:0-5812 GCA_043753685.1 Herminiimonas sp. | reverse complement strand
GGATGCGAGTGCCGCTGCGCGCCGCGCCATCCAGTGACGCCAGCGAAAAGCACATCGCCATGCGGTGATCGTCGTAGGTGTCGATCGCGGCCGCCTGCAGATGTTCCGGCGGCGTGATGCGCAGGTAATCGTCGCCCTCTTCCACCAGCGCACCGAGCTTGCGCAATTCAGTGGCCATGGCGGCGATCCGGTCGGTCTCCTTGACGCGCCAGCTGCCGATGTTGCGCAGCGTGCTGACGCCATCGGCAAACAGGGCTGCCACCGCGATCGTCATCGCGGCATCCGGAATATGGTTGAAATCGGCATCGATCGCCCGCAGCACGCCATTGCTGCTGCTTTCGATCCAGTTCTCGCCCATGGTGACGGTGGCGCCCATCTGGCGCAGCGATTCGACGAAGCGCACGTCGCCCTGAATGCTGCCCTGGCCAACCCCCTGGACCCGCACCGGCCCGCCGGCAATTGCGCCGGCGGCCAGGAAGTACGATGCCGACGAGGCATCCCCCTCGACGTGAATCCGGCCCGGACTTTGATATTGCTGACCCGGCAGGATCGTGAAGGATTGCCAGTCGCGCCGTTCCACGGCCACGCCGAATCGCTGCATCAGGTTGAGCGTGATTTCGATGTACGGCCGGGAGATCAATTCCCCGACGACCTCGATCGTCACGGCAGCCTCGCGCGCCATCAGCGGTGCCGCCATCAACAGCGCCGTCAGGAACTGGCTGGAGACATTGCCGCGCACCCGCAGATGCGGCGCCATGATCTGGCCGCGCCGGATATGCAGCGGCGGAAAGCCTGGCTCGCCGGTGTAATCGATCCGGGCGCCGACCGCATTCAAGGCATCGACCAGGTCGCCGATCGGCCGCTCGTGCATGCGCGCCACGCCATGCAGCGTGTAGTCGCCGCCGACGACCGCCAGGGCGGCAGTGAGCGGCCGGATCGCGGTGCCGGCGTTGCCCATGAACAGATCGGCCTGATGCACCGGAAAACGTCCTTGCACGCCATCGACGAAGTAATCCTGGCTCTGGCCCTGCTGTTGCCAGGACACACCCAGCTTTTGCAGCGCCATCAGCATCACGTGCGTATCGTCCGAAGCCAGCAATTCAATGATCTCGGTGCGGCCACCGGCTAGCGCGGCCAACAACAGCGTGCGATTCGAAATGCTTTTCGAGCCCGGCAATTGCACCACGCCGGAAGCCCGGGCGGCTGGCGCCAGATCGATTGTCGAAGGAAAGCGTCGCATCTCAGTCACCACCATTCGAATTCGGCCGCTCTGCAGCCTCGATCATGTTGAGCCAGGCATGGCGTGCGCGTTGGGCATTGCCGAACATCGCCTCCAGTCCGGCGCCGTCCGCTGCGCGCAGCATTGCCTGCAACTGCGCAAGTTGTGTGCCATAGGTCGCCAGTTCCGCCAGCAACGCTTCCCTGTTCGCCAGCGCGATGTCGCGCCACATTTCCGGCGAAGAACCCGCAATCCGGGTGAAATCGCGAAACCCGCTGGCGGCGTAATGAAACAGTTGATCAGACTCTGGCGCCTGCGCGATCTGGTCGACCAGTGCGTAGGCCAGCAGGTGCGGCAAGTGACTGACCGCAGCGAAGATGCGGTCGTGCTGTTCGGGCGCGAGGCGGTGCACGATCGCGCCGCAGGTTTGCCAGGCAGTGGCGACCTGCTCGATCATCTCCGCGGAGTTTTCAGCGAGCGGCGTGAGAATGGTTTTCTTGCCCACAAACAGATCCACCAATGCGGCATCCGGTCCATTCGCTTCGCGCCCTGCAATCGGATGGCCCGGCACGAATTGCGCGATCCTGGTGCCCAGTGCAGTGCGGGCGGCTGCAACGACGTCGGTTTTGGTGCTGCCGGCATCCGTGACAATAGTGTGCGGCGCCAGCAAGGGCGCGAGTGCCGCCAGGATCGGGCCGGTCTGGGCCACCGGCGCGGCAATCAAGACCAGGTCGGCGGCGTCGAGTGCGTCGGCAAGCGATACGGCGGAGCGATCGATGATGCCCAGTTCCATCGCCCTTGCCAGCACGCCGGCGCTGCGGCCCACCCCCACCACTTGTCCGACCGCACCGGCATGCTTCAACGCCAGGGCAAACGAGCCGCCGATCAAGCCGACCCCGACGACCACGACCTTGTTGAAGCGAACTGTCATCGGGCGATCACGCCAGCGCCCGCTCGAGCGCGGCGATGAAGGCCGCGTTCTCCTGGGACAGACCGATCGATACCCGCAACCATTGCGGCAATCCATAATTGCCGACCGGACGCACGATCACACCCTGCTTGAGCAACGCCAGGTTGACGCGGGCGCCGGCCTGATCATCGGCGCCGACCTTGACCAGTACGAAGTTGCCGAAGGAGGGAACGAAGCCCAGGTCGAGCCGGGTGAATGCATCGGTCAGTTGCCGATAGCCGCTGGCATTGACGGCCGCGCTTTTCTGCAGAAATTCCGTGTCATTCAAGGCGGCAATCGCGGCCGCTTGCGCCATCGAATTGACATTGAACGGCTGGCGGATCCGGTTCAACAAATCGGTAATGCCCGGCTGCGCAATGCCGAAACCGACCCGCAATCCCGCCAGGCCGTAGGCTTTCGACAGCGTGCGGGAGACCAGCAGATTCGGGAAGCGCTGGACCCAGCCGATCGATTCGTACTGCACCTCGGCCGGCAGGTATTCGTTATAGGCTTCGTCCAGCACCACCACGATCTGCGGCGGGACTTTTTCCAGGAACGCCTCGATGTCGGCGGCGGGCAGGAAGGTACCGGTCGGATTGTTTGGGTTGGCAATGAAAATGAGCTTGGTGTCGTCGGTGATGGCCGCTGCCATCGCGTCCAGGTCATGGCCGAAAGCGACCGTCGGCACCACGATCGCGCGTGCGCCGACTGCCTGCGTGGCCAAGGCATACACCGCGAACGAGTACTGCGAATAGATCACTGCCTGTCCCGGCTGCACGAAGGCATGGGCCGACAACTCCAGAATGTCGTTGCTGCCGTTGCCCAGCGTGATCCATTCTTGCGGCACCTGGTACTTCGCGCTGATCGTGGCCTTGAGCTCGAAACCGTTGGCATCCGGGTAGCGGCCGATGTCGGCCATCGCCGCCAGCATCGCCTGCCGTGCCGACTCCGGCATCCCGAGCGGATTTTCGTTCGATGCCAGCTTGACGATGGTGGCTTCGTTCAGGCCGAATTCACGCGCGACTTCCGCAATCGGTTTGCCGCCCTGGTAAGGCGCGAGGGCACGAACGTAATCGGGGCCGAATTGTAGCGACATGATGCATTCCATAATGGTTCGGGCCGCAGCAGATAGCGCTGACAGCAGGTGGATCGGGACGGTAACAGGACCGGTCGGCACAGCGAGCAGGACTGCCGGCTGTCATTGTACGTTTCCGGCACAGTCTGCGTTTGCAGCAGGCCGTTGCAGCGCGGGCGAAGCAGTTGCCGTTCGATGCGCGCAATCACCGCAATCACCGCAACAACAACGGCCGCGCACGCTGGGACGCCGTTACAGGCTCACCGGATAAGAGCCCAGAACCTTGAAGAAGGCAGCATTCTGTTTCAGCTCCGACAGGGCTTTTGCCACCTTGTCGTCGTCGACATGCCCTTCGACGTCCACGTAAAAATAGTATTCCCAGGTGCCCATGCGCGCAGGACGCGACTCGAAGCGGGTCATCGACACGCCATTGGCCGCCAGGGGCGCGAGCAGATTGTAGACGGCGCCCGCCTTGTTCGGCACCGACAGCACCAGCGAGGTATGGTCGACGCCGCTCGGCGTCGTATGCAGGCGTCCGATCACGGCAAAGCGGGTGCGGTTGTGCGGATCGTCCTGCACATGCGCGTTCACCACCTGCAGATTATAGTGCTGGCCGGCGATCTCGCCGGCGATCGCGGCGATCGTCGGATCTTCACTCGCCAGCCGGGCGGCTTCACCGTTGGAGGCGACGGCCTGGCGCTCGAGCTGCGGATAGTTTTGCGTCAGCCAGACCTGGCATTGCGCCAGCGCCTGAGAATGTGCATACACCTTGTTCACGCCCTGCATCGAACCGCTGGCCGTCATCAGGCTGTGGTGCACCTGGATCGAGACTTCGCCGCTGATGGCAAGGGTAGTCTGCAACAGCAGGTCGAGCGTGCGATTGATCGCGCCTTCCGAAGAATTCTCGACAGGCACGACGCCGAAATCCGCGGTGCCAGCTTCGGCGGCGCGAAATACCGCATCGATCGACGCACACGGCAAGGCTTCGACGCCATGCCCGAACTGGCGGTAGACCGCTTGTTCGCTGAAGGTACCGGCCGGTCCGAGATACGCCACCGTGACGCGCTTTTCCAGGGCACGGCAGGCCGACATGATTTCCCGAAAAATCGTCTGGATGTCGGCGTCGTGCAGGGGACCCGGATTGCGTTCTGCAACCGCGCGCAGCACCTGCGCTTCGCGCTCGGGCCGAAACACCGGCGCATTGGTCTGCGCCTTGACGTGTCCGACTTCTTCCGCCACGCGCGCCCGCTGATTGAGCAGCGTGAGGATCTGCGCATCGATGGCATCGATCTTTTCGCGCAAGGGCGTGAGTTTGTTGTCGCTCATCCGTGAGTCCTCTCGAAATCCTCCAGGTAACCGATCAATGCCTGTACGCCTTCGATCGGCATGGCGTTGTAGATCGACGCACGCATGCCGCCGACCGATTTGTGACCTTTCAGTTGCAGAAGACCGCGCTCCTTGGCGCCGGCAAGGAAGACATCGTTCAGCGTTTCGTCGTGCAGGAAAAAGGGTATGTTCATGCGCGAGCGGCAAGCCGGATCGACCCGGTTTGCATAGAAGCCTGTCCCGTCGAGATAATCGTAGAGCAGCTTCGCCTTGGCGATGTTGCGCGTTTCCATGGCAGCGATGCCACCCTGGCGCTTCAACCACTGGAACACCAGGCCGGCGATGTAGATGGCATAGGTCGGCGGCGTGTTGTACATCGAATCGTTGTCCGCCACGATCTTCCAGTCGAAGGCCGATGGACAGATCGGCAGGGCATGGCCGATCAGGTCTTCGCGCACGATCACCACGGTCAATCCTGCCGGGCCGATGTTCTTCTGTGCGCCACCGAAAATGACGCCGCAGCGCGTGACGTCGATGACGCGCGAGAGGATGTGCGAGGACATGTCGGCCACCAGCGGCGCGCCATGGGTGTCGGCCGCGATATCGGGCGCTTCGGCGAACTCGATGCCGTCGATGGTTTCATTGGTGCAGACATGGACGTAAGCCGGATTCGCCGACAGCTTCCAGTTGCTGCGCTCGGGAATGGCAGTGAACTTGCCGCCGGCGGCGCTAGCGGCGACATGCACGTTGGCGTATTTTTTCGCTTCATTGGTGGACTTGATCGACCAGGAACCGGTCTGGATGAAATCAATGGTCGACGGCTTCGTTCCCGTTGCATTGTGGCCTGCCAGGTTCATCGGCACGATCGCGTTTTCACCCAGTCCGCCACCCTGCAGAAACAGGATCTTGTAGTTTGGCGGCACTGCCAGCAGCTCGCGCAAGTCGGCGCGTGCCGCATCGATGATCGAAGTAAATTCACGGCCGCGGTGGCTCATCTCCATGACCGACATGCCGCTGCCGTGCCAATCCAGCATTTCCTCGGCGGCCAGGCGCAGCACCTCTTCAGGCATCACGGCCGGGCCGGCCGAAAAATTGTACACGCGGGTCATTCGGACTCCGGGTTGCCTGCATCTCCAGTGTCGCCGGCATCACTGCGATCGCCAACATCGTCAGATGCATCGTCGATGTCCAGGCCGGCTTCGCTGATGGCTGCATCGATCACGGCTTCGACATCCGCCTCGAC
>JAYUWF010000149.1:0-5820 GCA_043753685.1 Herminiimonas sp. | reverse complement strand
GAGGCTCCACCGGCGGTGACGGACTCGACCGCCTGGTCCAGGCGCAGGCTGACCACGGCCGGCGTGGCGCCCATGTCGTTGATCGAGATGCGGGTATCGCGCAAGTGCCAGCGCGCGTGAAAATCTTCCATCACCGCTTGCCAGGTGCTGCCGAAACCGCGTGCCGCGGTCTTGATCTCGATTTCGCAAGCGCCGTCCAGCGGGACCGATTCGATCAGGACTTCGAGATTGCCCGAGCCGACCACGCCGACCAGTTGCGCCGCTTTCGACAGGCCTACCTGGCCGTTCTCAAAACGATAATTCAGGGTTTCCATTGGGGGCTCCTGCCCTGTCTGTCATTGCTGGTTCATCGATGGTTGCATCGGTTGACGCAAGTCGGTCGACGTGTTTCTGGCGATGTGGATTGGTATCGGTATTACCTACCAATTCCGGAAACGCCGTGGCGGCGCATACAGTCCGCCCGATGCGCGCACCAGGTCCTTCATGTTCTTTGCCGCCAGCAGATCGCGGGTGGCGTCGCGCTTGTCGATGCCGAGGTCTTCGGCGCGCTGGACGATGCCGCGATCGCGCAGGTTCTCCACCATGCGCTTGTCGCGGGCGCGCCCGACTGCGGTATATCCTGCCACGCCACGGATGGCCTGCTCGCGCTCTTCATCCGTGCGGCACAACAGCAGGTTGGCGATACCTTCCTCGGTCAGGATGTGGGTCACGTCATCGCCATAGATCATCACCGGCGGGATCGCCATGCCGGCTTGCTCGGCCAGTTCCCAGGCATCAAGTCTTTCCACAAAGGCCGGTTGCATGTGTTCCCTGAATGTCTCGACCACCTGCACCACCAGCTTTTGGCCGCGCGGTATCAGGTTCTTGCCGGCGCGTGCCTGCTGGCCGGCCTTCAGCCAGGCCGGACTGACATGGCGCCGGCCACGCGCATCGGCACCCATGTTCGGCGCGCCGCCGAAGCCGGAAATCCGACCCAGCGTGGCGGTCGATGAATTGCCCTGCAAGTCGATCTGCAGGGTCGAACCGATGAACATGTCGCAGGCATAGTGGCCGGCCGCCTGGCACAGCGCGCGGTTGCTGCGCATCGAGCCGTCCGGGCCGACGAAGAAAATGTCCGGACGGGCGCGGATGTAGTCTTCCATGCCCAGTTCCGAACCGAAGGAATGCACCGATTCGACGAAGCCGGCTTCGATCGCCGGGATCAATGCCGGATGCGGATTGAGGGCCCAGTGCCTGGCGATCTTGCCCTTCAGTCCCAGCGATGCGGCATAGGTCGGCAACAGCAGCTCGATGGCGGCGGTGTCGAAACCGATGCCGTGGTTCAGGCGCTCGACCTGGTATTCGGCATAGATGCCCTTGATGGCCATCATCGCCATCAAGACCTGGATTTCAGAAATCTGCGCCGGGTCGCGCGTGAACAGCGGCTCGATGTAATACGGTTGCGGCGACTGCACCACGAAGTCGACCCAGTCGGCCGGTATGTCCACCCGCGGCACGGACTCGACGATGCGGTTGACCTGGGCGATCACGATGCCGCTCTTGAAGGCCGTGGCTTCCACGATGGCCGGTGTGTCTTCGGTATTCGGCCCGGTATACAGATTGCCGTGCCGGTCCGCCGCTTCCGCTACCACCAGCGCCACGCGCGGCGTCAGGTCCACGAAATAGCGGCCGAACAGTTCGAGATAGGTATGGATGGCGCCGATGTTGAGCTTGCCGGAGGTGGCCAATTGCGCCAGGCGCCCGGCCTGCGGTCCGGAAAAGGAAAAATCCAGGCGCGACGCAATGCCGCGCTCGAACACATCCAGGTGTTCCGGCAGCGCCAGCACCGACAGCAGCATGTGCAGGTTGTTGACACGCGCCGGATCGAGCTGGGCCAGCGCGCTGCCGAGAAAATCCGCCTGCTTCTGGTTGTTCCCTTCCAGGCAAACCCGGTCGTCCGATTCGATCACCTGGTGCAGCAGTTCGCCGATGCGCCCGGCTGCCACGATCTTGCCCTTCAGGTCGCCACCGATGGCCGACACCGCCCGCGCAATCCTTGCGGCACGGTTACGCTGTTGCGTGTCCCAGCGTCGACCAATGGCGACAGGCTCGACGGCACCCATCTATTTTGCGCCCATCAGCAAGTCGGGCAGATACGTCGAAATCCCCGGGAAGAAGCACAGCAGGAACACGGCCACGAACATCAGGCCGACAAACGGCATCACGCCCCAGATCACGTCTTTCAACGGAATATCGGGCGCGATATTGCGGATCACGAAAATGTTCAAGCCTACCGGTGGATGGATCAAGCCCATTTCCATCACGATCGTCATCACCACGCCGAACCAGATCAGATCGAATCCGGCAGCCTTCAATGGCGGCAGGATAATCGGCGCCATCATCAGGATGATCGACACCGGCGGCAGGAAAAAACCGAACACGATCACCATCAACAGGATCACCGACAGCAGCACCCATTTCGACAAATGCAGGGCGACCACGGCCTGCGCCGCCGACTGGCTGATGTGCAGGTAGCTCATCACGTAGGAATACAGCAGCGACATGCCGATGATCACCAGCAGCATTGTCGACTCCTTGATGGTCGACTGCAGGATCGGCGCCAGGTCGCGCGGCCGCCACAGGCCATACACCACCGCCACCAATCCGAGCGCCAGCACGGCGCCGAGACCGGCGGTCTCCGACGGCGTCGCAAAACCGCCATACAATGCCACCATCACGCCGATCAGCAGAATGATGAAGGGCAGCACGCGCGGCAGCATTTCGACCTTCTGGCGGAAAGTGAAATGTTCTTCATGCAGGTAGGCGGATTTTTCACCTCCGCCTTCATAGATGGCATACGCCAGGCGGTATTCCTTGCGCGCCCGGTAGACGGCGTAACCGGCAAACAGCGCAACGAGCAACATCCCGGGGCCGATCCCGGCCAGGAACAGGCGGCCCAGCGATTGTTCCGCGGCGACCGCATACAGGATCATGGTGATCGATGGCGGCAGCAGGATACCGAGCGTTCCGCCAGCGGCGATGATGCCGGCCGCAAATCCCGGCGAGTACCCGCGCTTCCTCATCTCCGGAATACCGGCCGAACCGATCGCCGAACAGGTTGCCGGCGACGAACCGGCCATGGCGGCGAACAGCGCGCAGGCGAATACGTTGGCAATGCCGAGGCCGCCCGGCACCTTGTTCAACCAAGTGTGGATTGCCGAATACAGGTCCTTGCCGGCCG
This sequence comes from Herminiimonas sp., assembly GCA_043753685.1. GTDB lineage: Bacteria > Pseudomonadota > Gammaproteobacteria > Burkholderiales > Burkholderiaceae_D > JANXSS01. The sequence goes on along the minus strand of JAYUWF010000149.1, from coordinate 2,600 downwards.
GCGACTTGCCGATGGCAGCCCCCTTGAGGATGAATAACGGAATCGACAGGAGCGTGATCGACGCCATCTCTTCATACACGTTCTGCGTGACCGTATCGAGGGACGATGACGGCATGAAGAAATACATGAAACTGATCGCGACCACGCCGAGCGCGAACGCGATCGGCATCCCCGAAAACATCACGATCAGGGTTGCGCCGCCATACAGCAGGCCGAGGGTCAGTTCAGTCATGATTGCCTCGACGGTTGGTCAGGCGCGCTGCCAGCTGCACCAGCAATTGCAGGGCGAGCAGCGTCATGCCGAAGGCCATGATCGAATACGGAATCCACAGCGGCGGCGCGAAGGTCGACGTGGTGGTCTGCCCTTCCTTCAGCGCTTCGTGGAACAGCGTCCACGACTTCCAGGAAAAGAAGGCACAGAACAGCATCGAGAACAGATCGACCAGAATCAGCCGGACCCGGTTGACGCCTTGCGGCAGCAGTTCGCCCAGCGCTTCGATGCCGATATGACCGCGATACGATTGCACGTAAGCCGAGCAAAAGAACGTCACGCCAACCAGCATGAAGACGGAAGCCTCGTCCTGCCAGTCGGTGGCGACCTTGAAGAAATAGCGGCTGACCACCGAATACGTCAGCACCAGCGAGGTGACGATGAGCGCCACCATCGAGATGATCAGCAGCAGGCGGTTGAACCGGTCGAGCAGGCCCGACAGCCGCGCCAGCGCAGGATTGTCCGGCACCGCCGGCCCCTTCGGCGGCGCCAGCTCGAAGCCATGACTCACAGGGTCTTCTCCGCCAGCTTCAGCAGCTTGGCGCAGGTTTCATTACGCTCGCCATAATCTTTCCAGGCCGAGGTGCGGGCGATCGCTTGCCATTTCTTGACGGTGGCATCCGACAGGTCGACCACCTTGGCGCCAGTCTTCGCATAGACCGCCGCCACCAGCGAATCGTCGAGCTGTGCCGACTTGCGCGCAAAGGCTTCCATCTCGCCGCCGACGGCCATGATGGCTGCCTGCTGATCCTTCGGCAGCTTGTCGAAGATCGCTTTCGACATCATCAGCGGCTCGAACATGAACCAGTAGGATTTGCCGCGGCCGGTGGTCAGGTTCTTCGACACTTCTTCCAGGCGGAACGAGATCAGCGAAGTCGACGAGGTCAGCGCTGCATCCATCGCGCCGGTCTGCATGGCGGCATAGATCTCATTCGATGGCAACGACACGACTGCGGCGCCGGCGGCCTTCAGGATCAGGTCCATCTCGCGCGAGCCACCACGGATCTTCAAGCCCTTGACATCGTCCGGCTCGACGATCGGCTTGGTGCGCGAGGCGACACCGCCGGCCTGCCAGATCCAGCTCACCACCACGATGCCTTTGTCGAGCAAGAACTTGTTGAGCTCGCGGCCGACTTCAGCGTTTTTCCAGCCGTATCCCTGCTCGTACGACGTGACCAGGCCGGGCATCAGGCCGATGTTGACTTCGGGGAGTTCGCCGCCGGCGTACGACAGCGGGACCAGCGACAGGTCGAGCGCGCCCTTGCGCATGGCCGAGAACTGGGAATTGGTCTTCATCAGCGACGAGCCGGGATAGATCTCGAATTTCAGGGCGCCCTTGGTGCGCTTTTCGACTTCGGCGGCGAACATGCGCGTCAGGCGGTCGCGGAAGTCGCCTTCGGTGAGGGAGCCGCCCGGGAACTGGTGCGAAATCTTCAGCGTCGTGGCGGTCTGCGCGAAGGCCGACGACAGATTCCACAGCGGGCTGGTCGCCAGCGCGCCCAGGATGGTTCTTCTCGATGCTGATGTCATGGTGTCTCCTCGTTATTTTGAAAGTCGGGATACGCGCTGTCTTTGCAGTCGCTTTGGAATCGTACTCAAGAACAGGGCAATTAAATAGTTATTGAGAATTTAATATGCGCCTTCCTTGTTCTTGTATACAAGAATAGCGATAATATATGCATTGTCAAGCGCGAAGGGCAACTTATAATGGAATTGATGGCAAAACCAGGGGGTGGCTAATGAAAAACCATAATGTGAACTTGCGCGAGTCAATCGAGGAAATGATTGCGACGGGAAAGTTGACTCCCGGGCAGCATCTTGATGAAACCGAATTGGCGACGCAATACGGTGTCTCCCGTACACCCGTGCGGGAAGCGCTGATCCAGCTGGCATCGATGGGCATCATCGTGATCCGGCCGCGGCGCGGCGCGGTGGTGGCTGAAATCGGGCCGCAGCAATTGGTTGAAATGTTCGAGGTCATGGCGGAGTTCGAAGCCATGTGCGGCCGCCTCGCCGCGCGCCGCATGTCACCTGAAGAACAGGCGCAACTGCTGGCGGCACACCAGGCCTGCAAGGATGCGTGCGATGCACGCGACAGCGACGCCTACTTCTATCGGAACGAGCTGTTCCACGATGCTATCTATGCCGGCAGCCACAATGCTTTCCTGGCCGACCAGGCGCGCGCCCTGCACCGCCGGTTGCGGCCTTATCGGCGCTTGCAGTTACGCGTGCGGGACCGGCTGGCCAATTCGTACAGCGAACATGAAGCCGTCGTGCAAGCCATCGTCAATGGGGAAGGCGAACGCACGGCCGAACTGCTGCGCGGGCA
>JAYUWF010000148.1:0-1843 GCA_043753685.1 Herminiimonas sp. | reverse complement strand
ACTCGGCGTCCGATGCACGGTTCAAAACGGACATCGAGAAAATCGGCGGGGCGCTGGCCGTCATTGATCAACTGCAAGGTGTTCGTTACCAATTCAATCATGCAGCGTTCCCAGGCCGCCATTTCGAAACGGGCCGCCAGATAGGATTCATCGCCCAGCAAATCGAACCGTTCCTTCCTGAGATCGTGCGTACCGACGCCGACGGTTTCAAGAGCGTGCAGTACTCGCAAATTACACCCTTGCTGGTTGAGGGCATCAAGGCCCAGCAATTGATCCTGAAGCACCTGGTCAAAAAAGACCCGACCACGCTGACGGTCGACATCAAGACCTTCCAGGCCAACGATGCCGTGTTCGAAAACATCAAGTCCACCAACATCAAGACCGCCAACCTGGAAGCCGAAACTGCGCGCATCAAGAAGCTCGAAGCCGACAGCATCGAATCGAAGCTGGTGCGTTCCGATGTCGTCAAGAGCGGGGAAGCGGAAGTCTTTGTCAGCGTCGGCACCTTCCAGCCGATCTTCACGCCGCAGGCCAACACGCAATACATCGTCAACGTGACGGCGGAAGACGGCAGCAGCGCCTTTGCATCTGTTGCTTTTATGAGCGGCAAGATCAGCGTCTCGCCGATCAGCGGCAAGGGCATCGACGTCACCGCCATGGGCGCACAGGTGGGCCTGGTCGCTGCCAGCAAGAAGGTCAAGGCAACCTGGATCCGGACAAGTTGATCGTTGAAATCATTTGAGTTGAATTCCTTATAGGCAACGCGCATCGTTGAACTCTGAGCAACATCGAGGAGGCGGCCAGGCATCTGTCCTGTGCCCCCATCGATGTGACCGAATTTCCGGATGTCCGACCGATCTGTCTATCAAGGCCACCATGCACAACCATCTCTCCGCGCAGATTGCTGCGTCGTCCGCCCACAGCCGCAACCGTATGCCGCGCCGAACGGCCATCGCACTCGCGGCTCTTTTGCTGATGAGCGGATGCGCAAGTTTCCAGCGGCCGCTGGCGACACCTGAAAAAGTCTATCTGAACACCGGCGAAGCCCGCACCGTGGTGGATGCCGGCACCGAGTCGAGCGTCGACATCGATGCCGGTTTCGGTTCCGAAGACCTGTTCATGTTGAAGCCGGCTGTCGATACCGGCGTGCTGCCGGCGGTGCAGCTGCAAGGTCTGTCGGTGACCGAGTCGGGCGTGTACGACGCCCTGCGCCTGGTGTTGAAGGACACCGGGATCGCACTCAACATCGAGGGCGGCAGCAAGGGCAGCGAACGTTTCGGCCCGATCGCGGCTTTCGACGTGCGCGGCAACCTGACCGAGGTGCTGGACAACCTGTCGGAGTCGATCGGTTTCTTTTACAGCTACCGCAAGAACACGCTCTTCATCCAGCAGGAACAACAGTTCGTGATCGAACTGCCGCCGGCCCTGTCGGAAGACAATGCCGCCGGCCTGACCAACACGCTGCAATTCCTGGGCGCGAAAGACCCGTACATCGATCGACTGAACCGTTCGCTGGTGTTCCGGACCAACCGGCCGTCGCTGGCCAAGATCGGCAACTACCTGCAAAAGATCCGCGACACCCGCTCGCTGATCATCTACGACGTGAACATCTTCCAGGTCGACCTGCGCGACAATTCCGATACCGGCATCCAGTGGAACCGGCTGGCGTGGGCCGGCGCGCCGGGGCAGGCGGCCAATCCCGTGACGACCGCGCCGGTTACCGGCACGGGCGGTACGACCAACCCGGTGACCGGCGTGGTCAATCCGACTACCGGTATCCCTGCCGCCCTGGCGCCGATCGGCAAGTCCATCAGCGGCGGCCTGACCGGACTCGGTCTCGGGC
>JAYUWF010000147.1:0-1859 GCA_043753685.1 Herminiimonas sp. | reverse complement strand
CCTGCAAGCGCAAACAGGCCACTGCGGCGCCGTCTTCGATCGTGACCGATTGCAGCGTCCAGGGCTGCACCCGCGCGATGCCGTGTCGCTTGCCGGATCCCTGTTCGCCGAATTGCGGGAAAATCACCGGCACGCCGCCGCGCACCGCATCGGTCGCACCGTAGCGCGAGGTCGGACTCAGGTACAGCGCTTCCTCGCCACCGGCCGGACACCACGACAGCAGGTGCGCGCCATGATCGGCGACGATCGCGGTGGCGCCATCGCTGCTGCGCAGGCAAGTGGCCGCGAGCCCGTGCCGGATGGCGCGCTGGCCGTTGACCGTCGCCGGCGCGCCCTGGCTCATGACGCACCCTGCAGGATTTTGCGATACAAGGCGACATAGCCCTTTGCCATCTGCGCCGAGGTGAACAGGGTTTCGAAGCGTTCGCGCGCCGCCTGCCCCATGCGCGCGGCCATCGCCGCATCCTGGTCCAGTCGCTGCATTGCCTGGCGTAGCGCGACGGCGTCGTCGGGCGCGACGACGATCCCGGTTACCCCGTCCAGATTGACATAGCTGCTGCCGGTCGAGATTTCCGAGGAGATCAGCGGCTTGCCGAACATGGCGCCTTCCAGCAGTGTCACGCCGAAGGCTTCGGCGCGCAGGTGAGATGGAAACACCACACCGCGGCACAACTGCAGCAATGCGACCTTGTCTTCATCCGACACCGCCCCCAGAAAATCCACGTTCGTCAGTTGCAGTTGCGCCGCCTGTTTCTTCAGATCCGCCTCGACCGGTCCGGCGCCCAGGATCACCACCCGGCTGCTGCTGCCGGCACAGGCGTCGAGCAGGATGTGCAAGCCCTTGTAATAGCGCAGCACGCCGACGAACAGGAAGAATCCGTCTCCAACCCTGGCGCGCCAGTAAGCCAGGCGTTCGGCGCTGGCTTGGGGATAACTGCTCTCGTCGAGTCCGATCGGTATCACGTGACATTTCTGCCGATAGTCCTGCAGCAGCGTACTGCTCTGCAGGTAGTTCGGCGAGGTCGGCACCAGCGCCCGCATGCCGGCGAAAAACCGCCGCATCAGCGGTTGATAGACCGGCATCAGCAACTGCTGGCGCACCACATCCGAGTGATAGGTCAGCAAGGCCGGCGTGCGTTGCCCCGCCAGCAGATGCAGCAGGTCGCCGAACGGCCACGGATAGTGATAATGGATCAGGTCGGCGGCGGCGGCGGCACGACGGAAGGTGCCCACCGCACGCAGCGACATCGGCGTGGAGGCGACTTCGACATCGACCGGCGCCCGGATCACGGTCGTGGCGCCATCCTGCAGGACCGGCGTGACATGCGCCTGGCGGCTCAGCGTGAAGACCGAATTGGTAACGCCATGCACCTGGGTCGCATTGCTCAATTGCCGGATCACCTGTTCGATGCCGCCGAAGGAATCGGGATAGTAGGTCTTGAAAACGTGAAGAACCTTCATGCGCGGCCCAGCACCTGCCGGTAGACCGCGCAGGTTTCCCGCGCGGTGCGCTCCCAGGTCAACAAGGCTGCCCGGGCGTGGCCGGCGGCGATGCAGCGCTGGCGCAATGCATCGTCCTCGACCAGTGCCCGCATGGCAGCGGCGATCGCGCCGACGTCGAGGGGATCGACTTCCAGCGCGGCGCCTTGCGAGACTTCGGGCAGTGAGGTGGTATTGGCCGTGACCACCGGCACGCCGGCGGCGAACGCTTCCGTGACGGGAATGCCGAAGCCCTCGTGCAGCGATGGGAAAACGAATGCGCCGGCGCCGGCATAGACATGCCGCAGCTGGGTCTGGGTATCGACCGTATCGCGCCAGACGATGCGTTCGCCGGCCGCCACCGCGGTCTGAATGCGGGC
>JAYUWF010000146.1:0-5876 GCA_043753685.1 Herminiimonas sp. | reverse complement strand
CCTGCCCTTCGTGGCCGAACAGCCAGGCGACCGGTTGCCGCAGATCGAGTGCGTAGAGCGAGGTGGCCGTGTGCGAGCTGGTGGCCACGACCGGCACGCTGCCATCGGCGATCAGCGCTGCCAGATCGATGTTTTCCGCAATACTCAGCAAGAAATGCGCACCCATGCCGGCGCGCAGCACTTTTGGCGCCCAGGCGAAAGCCGTCCCCGGGCTGCAAAACACCGTTTCGATGCCCGCCGCCGCCGCGCTGCGCAGGATCGACCCCAGATTGCCCGGGTCCTGCAGGTTGTCCAGCAAGACCGCCGATTGCGTCAGGCGCGGGGCGGCCGCTTGATGCGGCGTGTCGACCACGAACAGCAGATCGACACCGTGCTCGACCTGGCTCAGTGCCGCAAACAGCGCGTCGGGCAGCACGATGCAGGTCGCATTGCCAGCGTCGCATGCCGCCAGCAACGTCACCACCTCGGAATGCGTGCGCACCGATTCGCCGATCACGCACAGATGCGGCATGCCGACCTGCTGCAGATAGGCTTCGCACAGGTGTACGCCATCGAGCAGCGTGCGGCCCGAGCGGCGCCGCGCCTGCGAGCTGGTCGCCAGCAAGCGCATGTCCTTGTACAGCGGATTGTCGCGCGAGGTGATGGACTTGATCGTCATGCGGAACCCGGCGCCTTCAGCTCGCGGCGCGGCGCGCGAAGGCCGCCAGTTCGTCCATCAGGGCCCGCACCGGCGCATAGGTCTTGCGGTGCACCGGCGAGACGCCATGCAGGCGCAGACGTGCCAGGTGCAAGGCGGTCGGATAGCCCTTGTGCTGGTCGAATGCGTAATGCGGATACTGCGCGTGCAATCGCATCAGCGCCGCGTCGCGCGCTGTCTTGGCCAGGATCGAGGCGGCGGAAATTTCCACCACCCGGTCGTCGCCCTGGATGATGGCGTCGCAGCGCACATCCACCACCGGGCAGCGATTGCCGTCGATCAGCGCCAGGGTCGGGCGTCGTTGCAGGCCGAGGATGGCGCGGCGCATCGCCAGCATGGTTGCTTGCAAGATGTTGATGTCGTCGATTTCACTCTCGGACGATTCGGCGATCGCCCACGACAGCGCTTTTTCGCGAATTTCCAGCGCCAGTTCGTCGCGCCGCGCCGCCGTCAGTTTTTTGGAATCGCGCAAGCCTTCGATCGGACGCTGCGGATCGAGGATGACGGCCGCCGCGAACACCGGCCCGGCCAGCGGTCCGCGCCCGGCTTCGTCGACGCCGCAGATGAGTTCATTGGTGCGGTCGAACAGCGGCAGCGGTACTTGGAAGGTTTTCATCGAAGAGGGTTCGGCTGATCGATCAGGGTCATGACGGCTTCGGCACTCAGGCGCGCCGTGTCGCGCAGCAGCGCATGATGCATGTCGGTGAAGCGCGCCGACAGTCTGGCGCGGTTGGCGTCATCCTGCAACTGGAACCAGAGCGCATCGGCCAGCGCAGCCGGCGTGGCGGCGTTCTGCAACAGCTCCGGCACCAGGAATTCGCGCGCCAGAATATTCGGCAAGCCGATCCACGGTTGATAGCCGAGATGGCGCAGGATTTCCCAGGAGGCGCGCAGCATCTTGTAGGCGATGACCATCGGCTTCTTGAATAGCGCCACTTCCAGCGATGCGGTGCCGGACGCCACCAGTACCGCATCGGCAGCGGCCAGCGCGGTGTGTGAATCGCGCTCGACGATCTGCAATGCCACGTCCTGTAACCCTGCCTGGCCCAACAGCTGCTGCAGGTAGGCGGTTTGCGCCGCACCGGCCATCGGCACGATGAAGCGCAAAGCAGGATCGCGCTGCAGAAGCAAGCGCGCCGCCTGGATGAATGGCACCGCGTTGTATTTCAATTCCGACATGCGGCTGCCCGGCAGGATCGCCACCACCGCAGCCGTGGCAGGCAGTCCGAGCGCACTTCGCGCGGCGGCGACATCCGGTGTCATCGGAATCACTTCGGCCAGCGGATGGCCGACATAAGTCACATCGATGCCGGCATCCCGGTAAATTTTCTCTTCGAAGGGAAACACCACCAGCATGTGCGATACGGCCGCCGCGATCTTCTTGATGCGCCCGCCGCGCCAGGCCCAGATCGAAGGGCTGATGAAATGCATGGTCGGAATGCCGGCCTGATTCAGGCTGGTTTCCAGCGCCAGGTTGAAATCCGGCGCATCGACACCGATGAAGGCGGCCGGCCGCTCGCGCAGCAATTGCGCGCGCAATGCGGTCTGGATACCCTTGATTTCCCGATAATGGGCGAGCACTTCGAACAAGCCGCGTACTGCCAGTTTTTCCATCGGCCAGTCGCTGACGAATCCGTGACTGGCCATGTGCGAGCCGCCGATGCCGTGCAGATGCGCGTGCGGCAGCATCGGCCGCAAGCCTGCCAGCAAGCGGCCGGCGAGCAGGTCGCCGGAGCTTTCGCCGGCGACCATCGCCAGCCGCAGCTCAGCGGACGATGCCACGCGTGGTCTGGGCCAGGAAGTCGCGCAGCGCCGTCAGGTGGGTAGCGGCGTCGGGAATCGATTCGGCCTGGCTGGCGAGGGTCGCCTTGGCTTCTTCCAGCGTCAGGCCGTTCTTGTAGATGGTCTTGTAAGCGGTGCGCAAGGCGCCGATCTGCTCGCGCGTGAAGCCGCGCCGCTTCAAGCCCTCGATGTTGATGCCGTAGGGCGTGGCCGGATTCCCGGACAGGAGCACGAACGGCGGCACGTCCTGCGACAGGCTGGTGTTCATGCCCAGCATCGCGTGCGCGCCGATCTTGCAGAACTGGTGCACCGCCGAAAAGCCGCCCAGGATCACCCAGTCGCCGACGTGGACATGGCCGGCCAGCGTGGCGTTGTTGGCAAAGATGGTCTGGCTGCCGACCTGGCAATCGTGCGCCACATGGACATACGCCATGATCCAGTTGTCGCTGCCGACGCGGGTGACGCCTTCGTCCTGCGCGGTGCCGAGATTGAAGGTGCAGAATTCACGCACCGTGTTGCGGTCGCCGATTTCCAGGCGGGTCGGTTCGCCGGCATATTTCTTGTCCTGCGGCGCACCGCCGATGGCGGAAAACGGGAAGAACACATTGTCGCGCCCGATCGTGGTCCGGCCATCGACGACGACGTGCGCGCCGATGCTGGTGCCGGCGCCGATCCGCACATGCGGGCCGATCACGGCATACGCGCCGACCTTGACCGAGCTGTCGAGCTCGGCCGCCGGATCGATCACCGCCGTCGGATGAATCAGGGAGATTGCCGCCTCCATTACTGCACCGCTGGCTGGCTGGCGTCGGCCGCGTTACGCATGGTGCACATCAGTTCGGCTTCGACCGCCAGCTGGCCGTCGACACTGGCGCTGGCCTTGTACTTCCAGATACCGCGCGCGGTGCGAATGATCTGCACTTCCATCTTGAGCTGGTCGCCCGGCTCCACCGGCCGCTTGAAGCGGGCACCGTCGATGCCGATGAAATACACCACGCTATTGGCGTCCGGCTTCACGCCCATGGTCAGGAACGACAGCAGCGCCGCCGTCTGCGCCAGTGCCTCGATCATCAGCACGCCCGGCATGACCGGCTTGTGCGGGAAGTGACCGTTGAAGAATTCTTCATTGATCGTCACGTTCTTGATGGCAGTGATCGATTTGCCGGACTCCCAGTCGAGCACCCGGTCGACCAGCAACAGCGGATAACGATGTGGCAGATATTCCTTGATCTGATTGATGTCGAGTCGTTTGTCGAGTCGTTTGTCAATTTTGTTGTCGAGGCTTTTTTCGAGGCTATTCATTCTTTTTCTTCGGTCAGCTTGGAAACGGTTTTTTCGAGGTCGCGAATCTTCTCACGCATTGCGCTCAGGTTGCGCACGATGGCGGCGGATTTTTCCCAATCGGCGTTTTTCGACAATGGGAAAAATCCGGTGTATTGCCCTGCTTCGTGAATCGAGCGCGACACCATGCTGGCCGAAGAGATGTGCACATGGTCGGCAATCGTCAGGTGGCCCAGCACCATCGCGGCGCCACCGAACGTGCAGTACTTGCCGATGCGGGCGCTGCCGGCCACGCCGACGCAACCGGCCATGGCGGTATGGGCGCCGATGTGGCAGTTGTGGCCGATCTGGATCTGGTTGTCGAGCTTGACGCCGTCCTCGATCACGGTGTCGGTGAGCGCGCCGCGGTCGATGCAGGTGTTCGCCCCGATCTCGACCTCGTCGCCGATCAGCACGCCACCGGTCTGCGGAATCTTGATCCAGGTGCCGCCTTCGTTGGCAAAGCCGAAACCGTCGGCGCCGATCACGGCGCCGGCATGCACGATGCCGTTCCTGCCGATGCGGCAGTTGGATTCGAACGTGACATTCGGATGCAGGCGGGTACCGGCGCCGATGCGTGCGCCGCGCCCGATGAAGCAGCCTGCGCCAATCGTGACACCCGGCCCGATCACGGCATCCGCGTCGACGCTCACATGTGCGCCGATGATCGCCGAGGCATCGACTTGCGCGCCCGGGTCGATGCTGGCGCTGGCGTGCACGCCCGGTACCCGCGGCGGCGCATTCAAGGCGGCGAACCATTGCGCGGCACGGGCAAAATATGCGTAGGGATTGTCGGTGACGATGCGCGCGCCGTTGTAGGCGCCGAGCGCCTGCTGGTCGGATGGCGCGACGATGAGCGCGGCGGCACGCGACTGCGTCGCTTGCGCGCGTAGTTTTGCGCTGGCCAGGAAGCTGATGTGGGATGCGGTGGCGTCGGCAAGCGGCGCAATGCCGTCGACCAGGACGTTGCCGTCGCCATGCAGGTCGCCGCCCAGGCGTTCGACCAATTCAGCCAGTCGAGTGCTCATCGTGGCCCCTGCATCCGGTTATTTCGCGTTGAGCGCCTTGAGCACTTTGTCGGTGATGTCGATGCGCGGATTGACCGTCACGGCGTCCTGCAGAATGATGTCGAATTTCTCGGCATCGGCGATCTGCTTGATGACCTTGTTGGTGCGTTCCAGGACATTGGCGACTTCTTCATTGCGGCGTTGGTTCAGGTCTTCGCGGAATTCGCGCTGCTTGCGCTGGAAATCCTTGTCCATGTCGGTCAGCTCGCGCTGGCGCCGGGCCCGATCCGACTCGGAGAGCACAGCCGCATCCTTGTCCAGCTTTTCCGACGTGCTCTTGATCCTTGCGGACATGTCCTGCAGATCTTTTTCGCGCTTGGAGAACTCTTGCTCGATCTTGACCTGGGCCGCCTTGGCCGGCGGTGCTTCGCGCAGGATCCGCTCGGTGTTGACGAAACCGATCTTGGTTTCCTGCGCCTGGAGTGGCGCAGTGGACAGCAATGCCAGCGCGCAGCACGCAAACCGCGTTGCCGTGATCACCGACCGAGGTACCGACTGAGGTAGAAACTGAGGTAAAAACTTCACAGCCATTCTCCGCATTTCAAATGAACGTCGCCATCGCCGGCTAGCTTGCCCGGCCCGCTATTATGCCATCCCGCGGTCATCGGTCAGAAGCCGGTGCCGAGCTGGAACTGGAAGGTCTGCGGTTTGTCACCCGGCCGCAGGTTCAGCGCCTTGCCGTAACTGAGTTTCAGGGGACCGACCGGCGAGATCCAGCTCAAGCCGACACCGGCCGAATAGCGCAGATCCTTGGCTTGCATTTTCTGCTTTTCGGCGAACACCGTGCCCGCATCGGAAAACACGAACCAGCGCAGGCTGCGGTCATTGCCCTGACCCGGGAACGGAAACTGCAATTCGGCATTCAGGATGATCCGCTTGCTGCCGCCGAGCGAGTCGCCGGTCAGCGGATCCTTGACGTCACCAAGCGAGGAACTGTCATAACCGCGCACCGAGCCGATGCCGCCGGCATAGAAGTTCTTGAAGATCGGATAAGGCTTGCCGTTCAAGCC
>JAYUWF010000145.1:0-17592 GCA_043753685.1 Herminiimonas sp. | reverse complement strand
TCGTGACGCCACGCTCCTGGATGTTCTTGGCCGCGCGCGCGATCTTGGTGGCTTCGTCGCCGATGCGCTCGAGGTCGGTGATGACCTTGATGGTCGCCATGACGGTGCGCAGGTCGTTGGCGGCGGGCTGACGGCGCACGATCAGATGGCTGCAGGTGTCGTCGAGGGAGACTTCGAGCTTGTTGACGCCTTCGTCGGCCTTGATGACCTGCTCGGCATGGGCCACGTCCCCGGTGCGAAAGCAGGTCATCGCAGCGTGGAACTGGCTCTCCACCAGGCCGCCCATGAGCAGCACCTTGGAGCGGATCGCTTCGAGGTCGAGGTCGTACTGTTTGGATGAATGTTCACCGGGCATGGAAGACTCCTGAATCGTTTCGTGACAAATTGACCGCGTCGAAAAACCTGGCAGCGCCGCCGCTCAACCGAAGCGGCCGGTAATGTAATCCTGGGTCGCCTTCTTCCCCGGATTCATGAAGATGTGATCGGTCTCGCCGAATTCGACCAGTTCGCCCAGGTACATGTAGGCGGTGTAATCCGAACAGCGCGCCGCCTGCTGCATGTTGTGGGTGACGATGGTGATGGTGTAGTCGCCCTTGAGTTCGCTGATCAGTTCCTCGATCTTGGCCGTCGAGATCGGATCGAGCGCCGAGGTCGGTTCGTCCAGCAACAGCACATCCGGCTTGACCGCCACGCCGCGCGCGATGCACAGGCGCTGCTGCTGGCCGCCCGACAGGCTCAGGCCGCTCTTGTTGAGCTTGTCCTTGACCTCGCCCCACAAGGCCGCCTTGTTCAAGGCCCATTCGACGCGCTCGTCCATCTCGCCTTTCGGCAGGTTTTCGTACAGGCGCACGCCAAAGGCGATGTTGTCATAGACCGACATCGGGAACGGCGTAGGCTTCTGGAACACCATGCCGACTTTTGCGCGCAGCATGTTGACGTCCTGGCCTGGCTCGAGGATGTTGCGGCCCGCGTACATGATCTCGCCTTCGGCACGCTGGCCGGGATACAGGTCGTACATCCGGTTCAGGGTACGCAACAGGGTCGACTTGCCGCAACCGGAAGGACCGATGAAGGCCGTGACTTTTTTCTCGTGGATGTTCAGGTTGATGTCTTTCAAGCCCTGAAACGCGCCGTAGAAAAAATTCAGCCCGGTGATCTTGATCGTGGTGGGAATCGAGGCCGGAATCGCGGTGGCGATCGTGGTGGAAATCGTACCCGTATCCGCGAGGCGTTCAGTACCGTGCAATGCAGCAGAAGAGTTCATGGCGTTCATCGTTTAGCTGTTGATCTTTTGATTGAAGAGCGTACGTGACAGGATGTTCAATCCCAGCACGCTGAACGTCACCAGCAAGGCACCGCCCCAGGCCAGCGAGCGCCAATTGTCGTACGGGCTCATGGCGAATTGATAGATCACCACCGGCAGATTGGCCATCGGCGCATTCATGTTGGCACTGAAAAACTGGTTGTTCAAAGCGGTGAACAGCAACGGCGCGGTTTCGCCGGAAATGCGCGCCAGCGCCAGCAGCAAACCCGTCATGACGCCGGCACGGACTGCCTTCAGACGCACGTAGGTCGCAACCTTCCAGCGCGGCGCGCCGAGTGCGAAGGCGGCCTCGCGCAGGCTGGTCGGCACCAGATTGAGCATGTTGTCGGTGGTGCGCACCACCACCGGAACGGCGATGAGAGCGATCGCGAAACTGCCGGCCCAGCCTGAAAAATGCTTGGCATGCGCCACATACAGGGCATAGATGAACAGGCCGATGACGATCGACGGCGCCGACAGCATGATGTCGGTGACGAAGCGGGTGACCTGCGCCAGCCAGCTTTCCTCGCCATATTCAGCCAGGTAGATCCCGGCCAGGACCCCGATCGGCGTGCTCAGCAATGTCGCGAAACCGACCATCATCAGGCTGCCGACGATGGCGTTGAGCAGTCCGCCCCCTTCGTCGCCGGGCGGTGGCGTGGTTTGCGTGAACATGCCCAGATTGACGGCGCCCAAACCCTTGACCAGCAGCGTGCCGAGGATCCACAAGAGGAAAAAGATACCGACCGCCATGGCCAGGAACGAGAGCGTGATGCCGACCCGGTGGACCCACAAGCGCTTGCGATAGACCGGATTCATGACGCTCTTGACCGGTACGGCGCCGATCGATGCGATGGTGGGGGTGGTCATTTTGCGCCTTCCTTGCGTTTCAGGCCGACCAGCATCAGCTTGGCGGCCGACAGGACGATGAAGGTGATCACGAACAGGATCAAACCGAGGGCGAACAGGGATGACACATGCAGCACCGAGTCGGCTTCGGCAAATTCATTGGCGAGGGTTGATGCAATGCTGTTGCCGGCTGCGAACAGAGACCACGACAGCTGATGCGCATTGCCGATCACGAAAGTGATCGCCATGGTTTCGCCAAGCGCCCTGCCGAGACCCAGCATGACGCCGCCGACCACACCGATTTTTGTATAGGGCAGTACCACCTTGCGCACCACTTCCCACTTGGTGCAGCCGAGTGCGTACGCCGATTCCTTGAGGACAGCTGGCACCACTTCGAAGACATCGCGCATGACGGAGGCGATGAAGGGGATGATCATCACTGCCAGGATCAGGCCAGCGGTCAGGATGCCGATGCCCATCATCGGGCCCTTGAACAATTCCCCGATGACCGGCAACTGGCCGAGCGTCTTGGCCAGGGCCGGTTGCACGTACTCGGCAAAGAATGGCGCGAAGATGAACAGGCCCCACATGCCGTAGATGATGCTGGGTACGCCGGCGAGCAATTCGACGGCCGTGCCGAGCGGACGTTTCAGCCATGCCGGACAGATTTCGGTCAGGAACAGCGCGATCCCGAAACTGATCGGAAACGCGATGATGAGGGCAATCGCCGAGGTCGACAGCGTGCCGACGATGGCGATCAGGGCGCCGTACTTGTCGTTGACCGGGTCCCATTCGACCGTGGTGATGAAGCTCGGGCCAAAGGCCTTGAAGGCAGGCCACGCGCCGATGACCAGGGAAATGATGATCCCGACCAGCACCAGCAGCACGCTCAGCGCGAAGGCCAGCGTAATCTTGTGAAACAGGAAATCCTGCCAGCGCTGGTTGCGCATCGTGGCGACCATCGCACGGCCGGCTTGCTCGACCTGCGCAGCCTGCCCGATGGACCCCGGCGGCATCCGGTGCAACGAGGCACCCTCGGCACCGGCACCGGCACCGGCGTCATCCTGCATTTCCTGACTTGCTGCAAATTGATGTGCGCTCATGATCGGCTATCAGGTGAAGAGCGGCCCGAGGACCGCCGGTGTTGAAAGCTGGCCAGGCGAACCTGGCAGATCGTTCCCGGTCGATTTACCAGACGGCCTTGCCGGACGCATCCTTGACCTGGGCTTTCCAGGCATCCTGCACCAGCTTGACGACTGCCGGCGGCATGGCGACATAATCCAGCTCTTCCGCCATGGCGCCACCGTTCTTGTAAGACCAGTCGAAGAACTTCAGCACTTCCTTGGCCTTGACGCCATCGGCCTGCGCCTTGTGCATCAGGATGAACGAAGCGCCGGTGATCGGCCAGCTGGCCTTGCCCGGCTGATTGGTCAGCACCACGCCGAAGCCGGGCGTCTTGCCCCATTCGGCGCCGGATGCCGCTGCCTTGAAGGCGTCGTCGTCCGGTGTGACGAACTGACCGTCGGCATTCTTCAGCTGGGTGTATCCCATCTTGTTCTTCTTGGCGTAAGCGTACTCGACGTAACCGATCGCACCCTTGATGCGTTGCACGTTGGCTGCAACGCCTTCGTTGCCCTTGCCACCCACACCGACCGGCCATTTGACGGCGGTGCCGGCGCCGACCGTGGTCTTGAATTCAGGCAGGATCTTCGACAGATAATCGGTGAAAAGGAACGAGGTGCCGGAGCCGTCGGCCCGATGGACCACCGTGATGTCGGCAGCCGGCAACGGCACGCCCGGGTTCAGTGCGGCGATTTCCGGCGCATTCCATTTGGTGATCTTGCCCAGGTAAATGGCGGCGACCACTTCGCCAGTCAGTTTGACCTGGCCGGGCTTGATGCCGTCCAGATTAATAACCGGCACCACGCCGCCCATGATCGCCGGGAATTGCAGCAATCCTTCGGTTTCCAGCTCTTCCGCCTTCAGCGGCATGTCGGAGGCACCGAAATCGACGGTCTTGGCCTTGATCTGCTTGATGCCCCCACCGGAGCCGATCGACTGATAGTTCATGCCGGTGCCGGTGGCTTTCTTGTAGCCTTCGGCCCATTTTGCATAAATCGGGTACGGGAAGGTGGCGCCGGCGCCCGTGATGTCGGCTGCCTGCACGCCGGTAAAGGCCATGGCGACGATCGCGGCGACCGTCAGTGACTTGAAAATTTGGTTCAAACGCATGGCTGCTCCAGGTTGGTTGACTGACACAGAGCGCACTGTAGCGGGGAATTATGACAGCTTTATGACGTAGGTCTTTCCATGTCATATTTGATCGTACGGCACTTTTTTTCGTCATCAACTTGTCATAATGGGCCATTAGACTCGCCGCAAGCCGCTGACCCGGGTTCATTCCATGTATATGAAAGACAAGTTCTCACCGTCGCCGAATACCCGCGATGCCAGCGGCGCAGGCGCCAGCCCGTATCTGAATCGCGAGCTGTCGCAACTGGCGTTCAATCGGCGTGTGCTGGCCCAGGCCGAAGATCCGCGCATTCCGCTGCTCGAGCGCTTGCGCTACCTGTGCATTGCCAGCAGCAACCTCGATGAATTTTTCGAAGTCCGGATCGCCAGCCTGCTGGCCCAGAGCCGCTTGAACGGTGACCTGGTCGAGCCGCCGGCCCTGACCGCTGTGCTGGAACGCGCCAGCGTCGAATGTCATCGGCTGATCGAACATCAATATGCCATCCTGAACGAGCACGTTCTGCCGGAGCTGGCCGCCGCCGGCATCCACTTGCTGCGCCATCAGGACCGGAATGCGGCGCAGCGGGCCTGGGTGAAGGCGTTTTTCGAGCGCGAGGTGCGGCCCCTGCTGACGCCGATCGGCCTGGATCCGGCGCATCCGTTCCCGCAAGTGCTCAACAAGAGCTTGAACTTCATCGTCGAATTGTCCGGCAAGGATGCTTTCGGCCGCGGCACAGCGATCGCCATCCTCAAGGCGCCGCGGGTGCTGCCGCGCGTGATCCGGCTCCCGGATGCGCTGTCGGACAACCAGGGCATCGAATTCTGCCTGCTGTCGTCGGTAATCCATGCACATGTCTCGGAACTGTTTACGGGGCGCGAGGTGCTGGCCTACTCGCAATTCCGTGTCACCCGCAACAGCGACCTGTGGGTGGACGAAGAAGAGGTCAAGAATCTGCGCCAGGCCTTGCAGGGCGAATTGCAAAGCCGCCAGTTCGGCGTGGCCGTGCGTCTGGAAGTCGCGATCAACTGCCCGCCGCGGCTGTCGCAATTCCTGCTGGACCAGTTTTCGATCAACAAGAACCGGCTGTATGCGGTCGACGGACCGGTCAACATGGTGCGCCTGTCCGAACTGATCGAACATGCCGATCAACCGGCGTTGCGGTTTCCGCCCTTCACGCCGAAATTCCCGCCGCAACTGGCCAATGCCGACATGTTCGCGGTCCTGAAGAAGCAGGACGTCTTGCTGCACCATCCGTTCCAGTCGTTCCAGCCAGTCGTCGAATTCATCCGCAACGCAGCCAACGATCCGAGCGTGGTGGCGGTCAAGCAGACCATTTATCGCACCGGCATGAATTCTGACCTGATGGAGTCGCTGATCACGGCCGCCCAGCGCGGCAAGGAAGTCACCGTCATCGTCGAACTGATGGCGCGCTTCGATGAAGAAGCCAACATCAACTGGGCCGACCGGCTGGAGCGGGTCGGCGCCCAGGTGGTCTATGGCGTGGTCGGCATGAAGACACACGCCAAGCTGGCGCTCGTCATCCGCCGCGAGGAGGGCCACCTGCGCTATTACGCCCACCTCGGCACCGGCAACTACCATCCGACCACCACCAAGCTGTACACCGATTTCGGGCTGCTCACAGCCAACACCGAGCTGGCGCTGGAGGTCAATGAAATCTTCATCCATCTGACGAGCCTCACCAAGCCGAAGAAACTGCACCATCTGTGGCTGGCGCCCTTCACGCTGCAAAAGGAATTCGTACGCGCCATCCGCAACGAAGCGAAGATCGCCCGCGACGGTCGGCCGGCGCACATCATCGCCAAGATGAATGCGCTGCTGGATGAATCGGTGATCCGGGCCTTGTATGCCGCATCGTCGGAGGGCGTCAAGATCGACCTGATCGTGCGCGGCGCCTGTGCGCTGCGCCCGGGCGTGCCCGGCCTGTCGGAAAACATCCGGGTCGTGTCGATCGTCGGCCGCTTCCTAGAGCACAGCCGCATCTATTACTTCCGCAACGACCTGGCGCATGACGTGTACCTGTCGAGCGCCGACTGGATGAACCGAAACCTGTTCCGGCGCATCGAGGTGGCTTTTCCGATTCTGGACCCGGCCCTGAAACGGCGCGTGATCAACGAAGGCTTGAAACCGTATTTGAAGGACAACCAGAATGCATGGGAACTCGAGCCGAGTGGCGCCTACCATCGCAAGAAACCGCGTGCCCGGCAAGTACCTTTCAGCGCCCAGCAATTCCTGACCACCTCGCTCGGCACGCCGCCGGCCGACAGGCTGCCCTGACACCATGGAACTGATTCTCTGGCGCCATGCGGAAGCGGAAATCGGCGAGCCGGATGCCGGTCGCGTACTCACCGCCAAGGGCCACAAGCAGGCGTGGAAAATGGCCGAGTGGCTCGATGCGAATCTGCCCGACCGCTGCCGCATCCTGGTCAGCCCAGCCACGCGTGCGGTGCAGACCGCCGAAGCGCAGCCAACTGGCCCGACAACCGGGAACCGGTGCTGGTGGTCGGTCACCAGCCGACACTGGGTCGGATCGCCGCCAGACTGATTGGCGGCAGCGAGCAGGACTGGACCATCCGCAAGGCAAACGCATGGTGGATCGTGCGCCGCGAGCACGGCGACGGTTCGACCGCGACCGACCCCGCCGATCATTATCTGCGCGCAGTGATGTCACCCGAACTGGTCACGAACTGGTCAGGAAATAATCGGGGAAAGTCGTGATCCGTTGCGACCTGGCTGCCGCGAATTCCAGAGCAATGGGATGGACGCCCGGGTGGCTGAAGACCAGGCCCCATTACAGCGCCAGCGAAATCACGTGCAGCACCAAGCCGACCAGTCCACCCACGATGGTGCCGTTAATGCGAATGTATTGCAGGTCGCGGCCGACATACATCTCGAATTTGCGCGAGACCGTCTCCGCATCCCAGCTCTGGATCACGCGCCGTACCAAGGCCGCAATGTCACTGCGCCGCGCCACCAGCACTTCGGTGGCAAACCCGCCGATCCAGCCGTTGAGCTTGGCGCGCACCGGCTGATCCTGCGCCAGCGCGCCGCCAAACGCACACAGCGCCTGCTCGATGCGCGCCACCGCATGCGAATCCTCGGCGCGCAGATCTGTCAGCAGGCGCAGTTTGACGTCGCGCCACACATCTTCGGTCCAGGCGCGAAACAGCGGATGTTGTACGGTGTGTGCGATGAAGCCGGCGATCCTGGCTTCGAATTCTGGTGACGAACGCAGGTTGATGATCAACTCGTCCAGGGCCTGCTGGAAGCGCAGGCGCCAGTCGCTGTCGGGCACGGCCATTTCCTCCAGAAAGTCCTGCAACTCCACCATCAGGCTGTTGAAAAACCGCTCGTCGATCGTCTTCGGCATCCAGCGCGGACTGCGCTCGTGGATCTTTTCCCGGATCAGTCCCTTGTGATCGTCCAGCGCCGTCGCCGCCATGCGAATCAGGTGGTCGAACAATTGATGATGGTGCTGCTCTGCGATCAGGACCGAAAGAATTTCGGCAGCGAAGGGTCCGACCCGGATCTCGGCCAGCAACCGGGCCGCACGCGTTTGCAGGAACCGGCCGACATCGTCGTCCTCGACCATGCGCAAGACGCCCGGCACCAGCCGCACCGCATGCCGTGCCACGGCGTGGCTGTTCGCGGGCGTGGCCAGCCAGCCAGCGGCAACGCCCGCGAAATCGATTCCGGCGAGCTCGGTCGAAATGACCTGCGGCGTGATGAAATTATGCTCGAGAAAATTCGCGACACTCGCCCCGATCCGGTCCTTGTTGCGCGGGATGATCGCGGTATGCGGTATCGGCAATCCTAGCGGCGCACGAAACAGTGCGGTCACTGCGAACCAGTCGGCCAGCGCGCCCACCATCGCGGCTTCCGCAAAAGCGGCAACGAAGGATAGCCAGCCGAAACGCGGTTGCAGCAAGCGCGCCGCCACGAACACGAACGCCATCACCACCAGCAAGCCGGTGGCGATCGCGCGCATGCGCGCTAGCTGCGCTGCCTGTTGCTGTTCCTGGGGATTCGGTTCGGCCACCACGACGATACGATTCATTGCAGGTCGACCATGGGAAGCGGCCAATGGTTCAGCCGCTGCCAGGCGCCATCAATGGTGGCGCGCCTGGTCTTTCAAGGCGTTCCTGACGCCCTTCGCGACCAGGATCGGCAGGTAATCATGAATCGTCGCATCGGCTTTCAGGCGGGCCAGCGTGCATTCGTAGATCGGTGTGATGACGTGCAGGGGGCAATCGGTTTCCTGTGCCAAGCGCTGCATCTCGTCGAAATGGCGCAGCCTGTCATTGGAATCCGTGTACGGGCCGGCTGCCAGTTCGGCATTGATCGGCGCCATGTTGCTGGCGGCATTAGCGTGACGGGTCAGAGTTTGCATGGAATCTCCGAAAGAGGCGCGGGCTGCAAGGATAACGCAGTTTGCAGAAAATGATTTCTGCCCTGATCCGGACGCCATTGGTGCAAGTCAAGGTTTCCATTCGCTCGGCCACCTGCCCGGAAAACGCTAGCGCACATTGGAAATCAGTGTATGGATGACAACACCATCGGCCAGCGGTTCGGGGCGTCGATCGGCAAGGCGGCCTATCGCAGGTAGCTCGGCTATCTCAGAGGACTTGATTTGCAGCGATGATCATTGGCCTGGCGCAGGGCGCGCCGGGCCGTACAACGCTTGGAGCAATCAGGATTTCTTCGGGCGCCCTGCCTTCAGCGGCGGCAGTGTCGCCAGGATGTCTTTCAGCTGAACGATATCCATCTTGCGAATCAGGCCGACCCCGACCCGCAGGAGTTCGCTCTTCTTGACTTCATAACCCGCTTTCAGACAGGCCTTTTTCACTTCGCCGAGCGCGGCATATTCCGCTTCCGGCATCGTGAAGCTGTCGCGGATCAGTTTCGGCTTGCGTAGCCGGTCCTTTGCATCGAGCAGCGATCCGGCGCTCACGCCGTCGGCACGCGCTGCGGTGGCCGAACGGGCGGCAGGTGTTTTGGATCCCGCTGGCTTCACCGACACGGCGGCAGGGCTGGCCTTCGGCTTGGAACCTGCCTTGGCCGGCGGCTGGATGGATGGCCTGGATGCAGGCTTGGCCGTGTGCCCGGTTACAGCCGGACCGGCTGACAATTCCTTCGATGGTTTGGCGGTCGGCTTGGCGGTCGGCTTGGTTGTCGCCTTGCTGGCAGTCTTGGACACCGGCTTCGCGCTGGATGTCGAAACCGGCTTTGCGGCTTTTTTTACGGCTGGCGCCGCCGCGGTTTTTTTCTTGATCATGACTGACTCCCTGTTAATCGTATAAACAATATAAATAATTTATGCTCCAAAGGCAAGCAATCTGACAGCAATCTGACAAACCCGGTGCGTGACCTAATCGAATGAGGATTGCGCCAACGCGGCTCAAGCATCCTTGATCGTGAAATCGATACCGGCGTCGATCCAGTCGTCGCGCTCCTTCTGCATCCAGAAAGCGGCGGTCGGGTGTTGTGCCACCCAGTCGCCGCGCAGCTCCAGTTCGATCCCCTTCTTCATCTTCAGGCGCAGTTCGGTGCCGTCCAGGGCCAAGCGGGCATGCGAGAACAGCACCGCCAGGCGCAGGGCCAGTACGGCGCGCGCGAAATCGGGTTGCTCGAGCGCGGCGGCGACCTTGCGCAGGTTGCCCTTCTGCGCCACGATCAGCGTCGCCAGTTGGCGCTGCTCGCGTGTGGTGAAGCCGGGCAGATCGGTGTTTTCGATCAGGTAGGCGCCGTGCTTGTGATAACCGCTGTGCGAGACCGCCAGACCGACTTCGTGCAACAGCGCGCTCCAGTACAGCGGCCGTGCCAGGGCATCGTCGGCGGGCTTGAGCAGGCTCAGCAGGCGCCCGGCAAAATCGGCTACCCGCTCTGCCCGGGCCTGGTCGGCCTGGAAGCGTTGCATGAAACCGCGCACCGATTGCTCGCGCCGGTCGCGCTTGGTGGCCCGCAGGTGCAGATCCCACAGCACGCCCATGCGCAGACCGGCTTCGATCGGCTGCATCGCGCCGATTCCGAGTTCCTGCATCACGCCGATCAGGATCGACAGTCCGCCGACGATCACCGCGGCGCGATCCGGCTTCATGCCGGCCAGGACGATTCGGCTGACGTTACCGAAACCGATCAGGCGTTGGCGCAGCGCCATCAGGCTGGCCGCCGACAGAGTACCGTCGCCCATGTCGTTTTTCGTGATGGCGTCCGAGATCGCCCGCAACGTGCCGGACGAACCGTACGCCACGCGCCAGTGCTCCGGTCGATACAGCGATGCGGCATCCTCGAACACCGCGCGTGCCGACAGGATCGCGGCATCGAACGAATCGGCATCGATCCGGCCGTCGACAAAGAATTGCTGGCTGGCGCGGGCGGTGCCGATGCTGAAGGATTCGACCTGCTCGATCTCTTGCCCGACGCCGAGGATCAGTTCGGTGGAGCCGCCACCGATATCGAGCACCAGGCGCCGCTCGGCGGGCGCGACGATGGTGCTGGCGACGCCCAGGTAGATCAGGCGGCCCTCTTCTTCCCCGGAAATGATTTCGATCGGATAGCCCAGCGCCTGTTCGGCCAGTGGCAAAAATTGCGCCGCGTTGTAGGCGATGCGGATGGTGTTGGTGGCGACCACCCGCACGGCCGTCAAGGAATAACCGGCAAGGATGGTCTTGAAGCGCGCCAGGCTGTCGAGCGCGACCCGGATCGCGGCATCGCTCAGGTTGCCCTGGCGATCGAGTCCGGCGGCCAGCCGGACCGGGTCGCGCGCGCTCTTGAGCACGCGAATGCTTTCCCCATCATGGTGAGCCACATGCAACCGAAAGCTGTTGGAACCCAGATCTACCGCTGCGAACATGCCATCCTTTCTTCGAGGTCGCGTCGATCCGTCAGTCGATCTCTGTGCGACCGGCACAAGTATCCACGTTTTTATCGAGATAATGTGGCGACAGCGGTAACCAAATGGGATTTCGCAAACAATTTTTTGGATGGCGGATGCGCAAATCGTCGACGAGGTTCATATATGGACAGCCTGGTGACGGGGGGCGCGAGTGCGACGACTGCTATTGAATCAAGTTGGCAATTTCAACGCTTGCACAATCCTGGCGCAGCAGGGTGACCATTTCTCCCACAATCACTTCGGCCAGTCCTTCCAGAAGCTCGGTTCGACGTTCCAGTTCATTAGCGATGTCAAGCATTAACCACTGCAGTTCTTCGAGCGTGTTGTTTAGTTCGCTGAGCACACTTGCTTCTTCAGACGCCCATGTCACCAATCCGTCTGTATTTTCCGGATCGATCCCTGCTTGTAGAACGAGCGAGCGCAGCATCCTCATACGCTCGTCCAGGAAAGCCAGTGTGGGCGATGGCGGCTGCGCTCTGAGTGCGGTTTGGATGCCCGGCCATGTCTTGAGCACCGTTGCGACCTGCGTCAGACGTGCCGACGCACTGGCAGAAACAGGCGAAGGTTCTGCGTCACGCGTATCGGTTCGCAGTAACTCGCGCAAGGTGCTGACCACGGCCTGGTCGAAGCGATGCTGATTCAATCGAAGCAAAACGTCGAGTCGTTGCAAATCGGCGCGCCTGACCACCCCTTCCATGACCTCTGCGACACAGAGGATTCGGGCTAACGGATGGATGGTCGCTTCTTTCAAACCGTAAGGATAGCCGCTGCCGTCGAGCCGCTCATGATGATGCAACACCGCTTGCAGGACCGAGGCCGGTAAGCCAGAGATGTCCTGCAAAATCACGAAACCCGTGATCGGATGCACATGGATGAAGCGTCTTTCCTGCGAAGCGATCCGGTGGCTGATCGCCAACATCACCGGATCGGTATGCATTTCACCAAC
This sequence comes from Herminiimonas sp., assembly GCA_043753685.1. GTDB lineage: Bacteria > Pseudomonadota > Gammaproteobacteria > Burkholderiales > Burkholderiaceae_D > JANXSS01. The sequence goes on along the minus strand of JAYUWF010000145.1, from coordinate 5,348 downwards.
GTCATGGCACAACGCGGCCATCATCAGGTCACCCTTGTCGCGGTCGGACAGTTTCAGCCGCACCGCGATCGAATGGGCGATGATGGCAACGTGCATCATATGGCGGTACATGTCAGAGCGCGCCTCGCGCATGACTGTCATCCGAAACGCCAGCGGCGCAGGCAATTCCAGATTGCCCAAAGCGTGACGGAAACCGTGCGGGTCACCGCTGCGTTCTGCCAGGCGCGTCATCGCCGCATCGCCGGCAAAAATACGGTTGGCATCGCTAGCCAGCATCGCGGCATCGACCGTTCGTTCCGCCGCAAGCATCTGGTCGAGGGGCGTGCGCAGTTTGTGCAGGTTCAACCGTTCGCACTGACTTCTATTGATGCGTGCACCCTTTGCCACCAACTTCATTCCGTTGGCAGCGTAGATATCAGCTCGCGCAATGACTTCCTGTTTCTCACCCAGATCGCTGACCGACTGGACGTAGTGTGGGTTCTGCTCGGGCACATCTTCCAGGCTAATCATGTCGGCAAATTGGTTCAAATTACTCTTGTTGCAATCCATCCTGATAGACAGGGCGGGAGATTGGTCAGCGCCCGTGACGTCGGTACGGCACGAGCGGTCTTGCCCATCCAAACCATCAGCGCTTCAGGAATTTTTGCGTTGATTTTGGCAACGACGCCTTCAATGGTCAGCCAACGCCGTCGAAACGGAGAACGCCCATCACCGACCTCAGCAAACCATTTTTCATCATTGACGATTATGCGGTTGTCCCCATCATTTTTTACCAGCATCGTCTGCTGGCGTCAGCGGAGCCGCGCCAGCCACCTCAGGCAGGCGGAACGCCATCGGCCCAGAACCGGTCGATATTCTTGAGTCCCCATTGACTGGCCACTTCGCTGGCTGCGATCCGGTCAGTAATGCCCGGAGCGGCCAGATCTAGCAGCTCCGGCGCGATGTAATTCGCGGTCTTGCTCGAATAGAAGACGCGCACTTTCGGCAGCAGCAGTGACCTTCCGAGTTGCTGTTCTACCACGACACCCAAGCGTCCCGACTCCAGGCGCACCAATGTACCGACCGGATAGATACCGATGCTCTTCACAAAACTTTGAAAGATCGAGGGGTCGAGATGATCAGGACACCAGGACTCCATCCGCCGCAGTGACTCAGTTGGACACCAACCCTTCTTGTAGGGCCGATTCGACGTGATCGCATCATAAATGTCGCAGATGGCGCCCATGCGCGCCATGACGCTGATGTTGTCGCCGCATCGCTGCATTGGATAGCCGGTGCCATCGATTTTTTCGTGATGGTGCAGGCAGACGTCGAGCACGACCGCGGACAGCCCGGGGGTTGATGAAAGCATTTGGTGCCCGGCCGCCGGATGCCCGCGTACGAGGTCAAATTCCTGGTCCGTCAATCTGCCAGGTTTGTTAAGAACATTCAACGGTACCGCCATCTTTCCAATGTCGTGGAACAGGCCTGCCAGTCCAGCTTCCTTGATTTCAAGCTCGTTCATTCCCAGTTGCCGCGCGAGCGCAATCATCAACGCGCACACGGCAACCGAATGCATGTAGGTGTAATCGTCGGCCGACTTCAAACGCGCCAGGCTGATCAATGCATCGCCGTTGCGCATGACCGACGATGTAATTTCAGCCACCAGGGCGACAGCGTTTTCCGCATCGACCGCACGGCCCATTCGAGCTTCGTTAAACATCGACATGACGGCCTCTCGCCCCAGTGCGACGATCCGGGCGGCACGTCCCAGCTCCTGTGCGATCGACACTGGCGCGACATCGGGCGCTGGTTCACGAGGCACCCCATCGACGGAACTGGCGTGTTCTGTCTGCGCCGCTTCGCCAACGGTTGGCGCCACATCGAGGCCCTTGGCAGGGTCGATCCAGACCTGGACAATCCGGGCGCTGTGAATCTTTTCGAGGGCGGCCTGATCCTGCAACAGGAACGATTTTTGCCAAAACGGCGAATCCAGCCAGGCACAGCCTAATTCCTGCACATACATGCCGATTTTTAATTGTGTGGCATCAATTTTTTTGAACATTTAAGAATCGGTCGCTTTCGGTTTGATACGAAACATCGAGTCATTACGGCCAGACACATCTCATGGCGACGCCCAGCTTGAAGGCGAACCGCCCACACCAAAATATTCGATTCATCGTGCAAGACTCGGTCCGCAGCCTCTCCTTTGTTCGATCAAGGATGCCTTTTGCCGCGTGCCTTGTTGATGACATCGCCTTGCTCGGATCGTACCCTCGTGGCGACATCGAACCGTCATGCCAGAGAGTTGTGCCGATCGCTGAAGGGATGCGACCAATTGGGGTTGTACGGTCGCAGGCGTTAAAAGTTTCACGAAGAAAGAGTGTTTTGCATTAAATGCCAACTGGAAACATTTTATACTATGGAGTCTGTTTGATGGAAGTTCGACCTGTGTCTTATCCGAGCAGGCGGGCGAAGGCGTCCGCCGTCACCGGGCGGCTGAACAGATAGCCCTGCATTTCATGACAGCCGGCCTGGCGCAGGAATTCCATCTGCGTGGTTTCTTCCACGCCTTCGGCGGTGACTTTCATGTCGAGCGCCTTGGCCATGGCGATGATGGCCTGCGTAAGTGCTACCGAATCGCGGTTTTCGGGTATCCGGTTGATGAAGGAGCGGTCGATCTTCAGGTTGGAGATCGGGAACAGCTGCAGGTATGACAGGGATGAATAACCGGTGCCGAAATCGTCGACCGAAAAATGCACCCCGAGCCGCGTCAGCGCATCGAAGGTCGGCATCAGCTTCTCGGCGCCGCCCATCAGCAGGCCTTCGGTGATTTCCAGCTCCAGGGCATGCGCCGGCAAGCCGCTGGCGGCCAGCGCAGCGGTCACGATCTCGAGCAGATTTTCGTCCTGGAATTGGCGCGGCGACAGATTGACCGCCATGCACATGTCAGGGGCGATCCCGGCGCGCCACGCGGCCGCCTGATGGCATGCCTGCTCCAGCACCCAGGCGCCGATCGGCACGATCAGGCCGGTCTCTTCGGCCACCGGAATGAATTCGGCCGGCGCCACCAGTCCCGATTGCGGGTTCTGCCAGCGCAGCAGCGCCTCGGCGCCGACGATCCTGCCGCTCTGGGCATCGATCTTCGGCTGGTAATGCAGGAAAAATTCCTCGTTCGCGAGCGCCCGGCGCAGGTTGCTCTCCAGGTGGTAGCGGCGCTGGGTCCGCGCATTCAGGCGCGAGGTGAAGAACTGGTAATTGTTACGTCCCGACTCCTTGGCGAAGTACATCGCCGAATCCGCGCAGCGCAGCAGGTCGGTACCGTCGATGCCATCGTCCGGATAGGCGCCGATACCGATCGACACGCCCAGATAATAATCGTTGCCTTCCAGGTTGAACGGCTCGGCCAGCGTCGCCAGGATCCGCTCGCACAGGTGCGAAGCGTAGTCGTCTTCGACAAACGCATGCGCCAGGATCACGAACTCGTCGCCGCCGAGCCGGGCCAGGGTGTCGCTGCTGGCGATGCAGGCGCTCAGGCGCGCCGCCACCAGGCGCAGCAAATCGTCGCCGGCTTCATGGCCAATGGTGTCGTTGACGTTCTTGAAGCGGTCCAGATCCAGAAACAGGACTGCAATGTTCCGATGCAGCTTGTCGTCTGCATCGCGCGGCGGCCGCTGCGCCAGTACCAGCGCCTTGCCGAGCCGCTCGGTCAGCAGGGCGCGGTTGGGCAGGCCCGTGAGTGAATCGTGGGTCGCCATGTACTGCAACCGCTGCTGCGCATCCTTGACGGCGCTGATGTCGGAAAACGAAATCAGGATCGAACTCGGCTCGGCTTCACCGGTCTTCCAGATCGGCAGGACGTTTTCGGAAATCCACACGGTTTCGCCATCCATGCTCTCGATCGCCAGCACCAGGCCGATCATCGGCTCGCCGCTGGCAAACACCCGCTGCGATGGCAAGTCGGTACCGCTCAGCAAGGTACCATCCTCGCTGGTGACGCGCCTGAAATAGCTGCCGCGGCGGGTTCCTACCAGGTCACCCGGCGGCGCGCGCAGGATCCGTTCGGCGCTCGGATTGCAGGCCAGGACGATCCCCTCGCGCGACTGCAGGATGATGCCTTCGTTGAGGCAGTTGACCACCGACCGGTAGCGGTCTTCGCTCTCCTGCAGGCTCAGCTCGATGCGCTCCTTCTGCAGCGCGATGCCGACCAGGTGGGTGATATCGTCGACGAAGGCCAGGTCCTCGGCCAGCGGACTGCGCGGCTCTGGATGATAGACGCCGAAGGCGCCCAGCACCGTGCCGCTGCCATCGATGATCGGGGTCGACCAGCAGGCGCGCAGGCCGAATTCACGTGCCACGTCGCGGTACAGGACCCAGCGCGGATCGGTCTCGATGTCTTCTGCCACGACCTGCTGGCCGAAATGGATCGCGGTGCCGCACGAGCCGGCTGCCGGACCGATGGGCTGGCCGCTGATGCATGCGTTGTAGGCTGCCGGCAGCGACGGCCCGGCCACCACCTGCACGTGCAGTCGATCGGCGTCGAGCAGCACGATGCTGCAGGTCGCGCCATGGTCGATGTGCCTCTCCACCACCAGGCAGACTTCGCGCAGGACTTCTTCCAGCGGCGTGTCGAGCGCGACTTTTTCAAGGATATATTTTTCGAACTGCAGCGTCTGGCGCGATCGATTCGCTTCCAGCGCGAGCAGGCGGTGGCCTTCGCCACTGATGCGCAATGCTTCTTCGGCCGCCTTGCGGTCGGTGATGTCGCGCGCGATGACCTGGATCGCCGGCCGTCCTTCATAGAGGAACGGCGCCGAGACCACTTCGACGTCGATCACGCTGCCATCGCGGCGCAGGTAACGCTGCTCCATGGTCGGCGCCGGCTCGCCGGTCTGGAACATCTGACGCACGCGCTCGGCGCCGGTCTGGACGAAATCGGGGTGCAGGATCTTCGACAGCGGTAACCCTAGGATACCGTCGCTGGTGTCAGCGCGTAACTGGCGCATACCGGCGTCGTTGATGAACACCAGCAGACCGTCCTGGACGACGTACATAGCGTCGGGCGACAGTTGAACCAGCGTCTCGTACCGATCGTCGGTGGGACGTGCCGAGGGATTGAAGAGTGGCGAAGTCAGAGCATTCATTGATCGAAAACAGCATCCCTGGAATCAACAGCCGCGCGCGGCGGGCACCCGCCGGGCCGTCCGGTCCCGCTGGCACGGCTCGGTTTGTCTCGCTGGGGGCGTAGCGCCGCACAGTCGCGTTTGGATTCCTTATATGCAACAAGATAATCCAGACAGATAATTTTTCCAACAAAATTCAACTGACTTGACTCGCGAGCAAATGAACGTATTTGACTTTGCAACAAT
>JAYUWF010000144.1:0-5888 GCA_043753685.1 Herminiimonas sp. | reverse complement strand
TGTGGCGGGCCACACAAACGAGCCGCAACGCCGCAACGCCGCAATGATGCCTGAAGCGGCGCGTAGAGCACGTATACCATTTCGTTAACTGCTCTAGGCTGGCAGCCCCTAGCCGGGTAGCGACGGTACTACCATTCCGAATGGCGGGCGATGGTAACAAAGGCCTGTAAATAATCAATGGCGACGTCGCTGTCGCGCATGCCCAGAAATATCTGCTTGGCGATGCCGCGTCGCCCCAGGCGCACCGTGCGGAGCTGTACCTTGCCGGCATATTCGGCAACCAGCCAGCCAGGCAGTGCGGCTACACCCCGCCCGCTGGCCACCATCTGCAGCATGATTTCGGTCGTCTCGATGGTCTTGTGGCGCTTCGGCGCGCAGCCGGCCGGTACCAGAAACTGGTTGTAGATGTCCAGTCGCTCGATCTCGACGGGATAGGTGATCAGGGTTTCCTGTGCCAGCTCTTGCGGCGTAACGAACGCCTGACTTGCCAAACGGTGCCTGCGCCCGACGACCAGCACCTGCTCGTAATCGAACACCGGTTCGAAACGCAGGCCGGGCTTGTGCAAGGGGTCGGGTGTCACGAGCAGGTCGATGTCATGGGCGAACAAGGCACCGATACCGCCGAACTGGAATTTCTGTTTGACGTCGACATCGACGTCGGGCCAGCGTTCCAGGAACGGCGGCACGACCTTGAATAGCCACTGGTAACAGGGATGACATTCCATGCCGATGCGCAGCGTGCCGCGCTGCCCCTGTGCGTATTGCGCCATGACTTGCTCGGCATGTTCGAGTTGCGGCAAGAGTCGATTGGCCAGTCCCAGCAAATAAGCGCCGGCCGCGGTCAGGCGCACGTTGCGTCCGTCTTTTTGCCAGACGGCAGCGCCGAGCTGCTGCTCCATTTTCTTGATGGTGTGGCTCAACGCCGATTGCGTCAGACACAGAACGCCGGCTGCCGCAGTCAGCGAACCCTGGCGGTCGACTTCACGGATGACAGCGAGATGGATACGTTCCAGCATGGGAAACCTATGAATTTCACTAATTGATTAATGAAATAATGCCATTAGTTTTCATGGATGGAAAGCCGCATCATGCATTTCCTTCAATGACGGAGAACGATCGCATGGTTACCACACACAATCTGGGATTTCCGCGCATCGGCGCCAAGCGGGAACTGAAATTTGCCCTCGAACAGTACTGGAAGGGCTTGTCCGACGCGGAACAATTGACTGGCCTGGGGGCGGATCTGCGTCAGCGGCATTGGCAACATCAAAGCGCGCTCGACATGGTCGCTGTCGGGGATTTTACTTTTTACGACCAGGTGCTCGACATGAGTTTTTTGTTGGGTAACGTTCCGGGCCGTGTGCGAGGGAGGCAGAGTGATCGGCAAGGTGATCGGAAGGATGATCCCTTCGATGCCTATTTCCGGCTGGCGCGCGGCCGTTGTGCGACCGATTCCGCCTGCAGTGCAGTGCATGCCGGCGAAATGACGAAATGGTTCGACACGAACTATCATTTCATCGTGCCCGAATTCAATGCGGCAACCGAGTTTGCACTCGATGCATCGCGCTTGCTGGCCCAGGTTGCAGAAGCGCAGCGGCTCGGCTTGAACGCAAAGCCGGTCATCATCGGCCCCGTCACCTATCTCTGGTTGGGCAAGGCGACCGACGACTCCGCCCGGCTTTCGCTTTTACCCCGACTATTGCCGCTCTACGCAGCATTGCTGGAACAGCTGGCACAACAGGGTGTGGAATGGGTTCAGATTGACGAGCCCGTACTGGTGACCGATCTCGATCCGGCTTGGCAGGAAGCGCTGTCGACAGCGTATGCTGGCCTCGACAACGGATCCGTCAAACTGCTGCTGGCCACGTACTTTGGCCCGCTGCGCAACAATCTGGCGCTGGCGTGCAGCCTGCCGGTGCAGGGTTTGCATCTCGATGCAGTCGCTGCCCGGGAGGAGGTATTCCCAGCGCTGGCATTGCTGCCGGCCGACCGGGTGCTGTCGCTGGGCGTGATCAACGGGCGCAATATCTGGAAAACCGATCTGCATGCGACGCTGGAGTGGCTGGAGCCGGTGCACCGGGCAATCGGCGAGCGGTTGTGGGTCGCGCCGTCATGTTCCCTGCTGCATGTCCCGGTCGATCTGCACGCCGAAGCAGCGCTGGACCCCGAAGTCCGTTCCTGGATGGCGTTCGCCTTGCAAAAGCTGGAGGAGCTCGAGATTCTGGCCAAGGCGCTCAACGCCGGGTGTGTATCGGTCCAGGAGGCGCTCGTTGCCAATGCCGCTGTGCTCGACAAGCGTCGCACTTCGCCGCGTGTGCACGACCAGCAGGTCAAGGCCGCTGTGGCCGGCATCACGCCCGCCATGGGGCAGCGTGCGGGTGTCTACGCAGATCGGGCCGCCAGGCAGGCCGCTGTGTTGCAGCTTCCGCAGTTTCCGACCACGACCATCGGGTCGTTTCCGCAGACGCCACAGATTCGCCAGGCCCGCAGCCGGTACCGGCTGGGTACGCTGGACGCCGCCGCTTACCAGGTACTGATGCGTGCCGAAATCGCCCGGTGCGTGCGCGAGCAGGAAGCGCTCGGTCTGGACGTCCTGGTGCATGGCGAGGCCGAACGCAACGACATGGTCGAGTATTTCGGCGAGCAGCTTGAAGGCTATGCATTCACCCAGGGCGGCTGGGTCCAGTCCTACGGCTCGCGCTGTGTCAAGCCGCCGATTCTGTTTGGCGACATTCACCGGCCGCATGCCATGACCGTCGACTGGACCACGTATGCCCAATCGCTGACCACGAAGCCGATGAAGGGCATGCTGAGCGGCCCGGTGACGATGCTGAACTGGTCCTTCGTGCGCGACGACCAGCCGCGCTCATTGACCTGCATGCAACTGGCGCTGGCCATGCGCGCAGAAGTGCTGGACCTCGAACAGGCCGGCGTGCGAGTGATTCAGATCGACGAGGCGGCGCTGCGCGAGGGTCTGCCGCTGCGCCAGTCGGAGTGGCACGATTACCTGCAATGGGCCGTTGCCGCTTTCCGGATCACGGCAAACTGCGTGCGTGACGACACCCAGATCCACACCCACATGTGCTATTCCCAGTTCAACGACATCCTTGCAGCGATCGTCGATATGGATGCCGACGTCATGACGATCGAGACGTCCCGCTCCGACATGAAATTGCTCGATGCCTTCGACCGTTTCAGTTATCCGAGCGGCATCGGCCCCGGTGTCTACGACATCCATTCGCCCAATATCCCCGGCCAGGACGACATGGTCGCGCTCATGCGCAAGGCTGCGCAGCGGATTCCTGCCGAGCGGCTGTGGGTCAATCCGGATTGCGGGTTGAAAACGCGCAGCTGGGACGAAGTCCTGCCGGCACTGAAAAACATGATCGGTGCCGCCCGGGTCCTGCGCGAGACGGCGTAGCCCCGCGCGGGCCAGCCCTGGCCGGCACTGCTCGCTGCTCGAGCGTGCCCACGTGTGCCCGATGCAATACGGTCGCCCTATAATGCGGCTTTCGTTACAGCGTCCCTTCCCGCTTCGCCTGGCGCACCGGGGTGCAACGCGCCAGGCCGGACTTCGATGAACACGACCCTGACAGATCCGATTTTTGCATTGCTCGACGACAGTGGTGCCACGCCCGAGCGTCCGAGCTCGCGCCTCTACACCGGTTTCGTGCGGCAGATTTCATGCCGCCCGGGAGAGCGGCGCGAGACCTTGCTGGCAGACCTGCAGCAGGCATTGCAGACTGGGTTGCATGCGGTCGGTTTGTTCGATTACGAGGATGGCGTCGCGGACTGTGGCGTCATGCCTGCGGCGATGGCGGCGGCAGCGACAGCGCCGCCGTCACGACCATCGGTGTTGCTGTTCGCACGGTGCCAGCGACTGTCGGCCACACAAGTCGACATCTGGCTGGCGCAGCAAGCAGAACTGGCCGAGGCTGGCCAGCCGGCCGAGGCGCGCTGCGCCGGCGTGGCGAGTGTGGTGGCAGAGGTCGACCGGCCCGCTTTTGATCAAGCGATTGCGCGTATCCAGGCCTATCTCGCCGCGGGCGACGCCTATCAGGTCAACTATACGTATCGACTGCGCTTCATCGCCTATGGCAGTGTGCTGGCGCTGTACCGCAAGCTGCGTCACCGCCAGCCGGTACCCTTCGGCGCCCTGATCATGCTGCCGGACGGCGCGGCAGTCTTGTCGTTTTCCCCGGAACTGTTTCTGTGTCACGAAGACGGCAGGCTCACGGCCCGTCCGATGAAAGGTACCGCAGCTGCCAGCGGCGACCCGGCGCTCGATGCAGAACGCAGCGCAAGCCTGGCGCGGGACGAAAAGAACCGCGCCGAAAACCTGATGATCGTCGATCTGCTGCGCAATGACCTCGGTCGGATCGCCGACATCGGCAGCGTCACGGTGCCTGCCTTGTTCAAGGTGGCAGCCTACGGCAGCGTGTTGCAGATGACGTCGACGATCCAGGCAACGCTGCGCCCTGACGTTGCGCTGGCCGAGGTTTTTGCGGCGCTGTTCCCGTGTGGATCGATCACCGGTGCGCCCAAGCGGCGCAGCATGCAAATCATCAGGGAGCTGGAAGGCAGCGCGCGCGGGCTCTATACCGGCGCCATCGGTTGGTTCGAACCAGCCGCGCCACCCCGGCGGATCGGCAACTTCACACTGTCGGTACCGATCCGCACGCTGCTGCTCGCACCCGTTGGCGCAGACGGCAGCCGACGCGGCGAGATGGGGGTCGGCGCCGGTATCGTGCATGACAGCCGGGCGGCGTCCGAACATGCCGAATGCCAGCTCAAGGCCCGCTTCCTGGTGGAGTCGCCGGCCGACTTCGATCTGTTCGAAACCCTGTACGCCACCCGCGAGGCCGGCTGCCGTCACGTCGAGCTGCACCTGCAGCGGCTGTGCACTTCCGCTGTCTTCCTTGGCTTCGCGCACGGTATGGGGCAACTGCGGGCGCAACTGCGCGCGGCCCTGCAAAGCGCATGCCGGCAGTTGCCACCGTCCACGCCGAGCAGGGTGCGGCTGACACTGGCGCACAACGGCACCTGCACCACGACTTGCGCACCATTGCAGGCGCTGCCGGCGCTGGTGCGGGTGCTGTTGACGGACGAAGCGCTTGCCGTCGACCGGATGCTGTTGCGTCACAAGATCAGCCTGCGCACGCAAAACGACCGCGCGTGGCAGAGCGCCGAAGCGCATGGCGCGTTCGACATGCTGTTTCAGAATCAACAAGGTGAACTGACCGAGGGTGCGCGCAGCAACCTGTTCTTGCGGCTTGATGGAAGCTGGTACACGCCGCCGCTAGAGGCGGGTTTGTTGCCAGGCATAATGCGCAGCGTCCTGCTGGCCGACCCGCAATGGCGTGCCACCGAACGGCGGCTGACGGTGGAGGATCTGGTGCGGGCGGAGCAGGTCGTCATGTGCAGCGCATTACGGGGCGTGCTAGTAGCCCGCGTCGAACGATTTCCGCAAGCGGTCCAAGGCTGAGTTGAGCACCGTGCCGCGGCGACCATCCGATTGCTCTAAGTACCCGGCCAGGGTAAATTGAGAAATGGATGTGGTTCCGATGGGATGGCGGGCAAGGCGGTGGAGCAAGGAATTCGTAGGGCATGCCCTACGTTTGCGAAACAGCATCAGCTTGCAAGCTGATGCTCCTTCTTGGCCCGCCGCAGTGCGAGCACTGCAAGGGGCAGCCAACGCAGCCACGCGCCCATCGGGGCCGCAGACATTCACAATTTATTCCGGTCGGGTACTTAGGCCACGGGCTCGACCTTTTTTACGACCTCGAAACGCTCCAGCGTGCGCTTGCGCGCCTCGTCGTGCTGCACGATCGGCTGTGGATAATTCTTGCCGAGAATGACGCCGGCGCGGGCCAGTTCGTCGGGCGCGG
>JAYUWF010000143.1:0-1869 GCA_043753685.1 Herminiimonas sp. | reverse complement strand
CTTGGGCGGACCCAGTTCATCAATGCGATTGCCAACGTCAGCGTACTGGTGATCGTGGCGATGGTGACGTTTTTCGGCGACATGCTCGAAGGTACGGCGGTCGGCATGGTGGCGGCGATGATTCTCTTCATCCGCAGCAGCATGACGCCGATCGTTCGCAACATGGTCAGTGCCCAGCACCGCCGTTCGCTGAAGGTGCGCAGCGTCGAGGCCACCCGCCTGCTGGAGAGCGGCGGCCAATCGATCCACATCATGGAACTGGAAGGGGTGCTGTTCTTCGGAACCGCCGAGCGCCTCAACAGCGAGATCGGCAAATTGCCGGTCGGCGTCAAGACCGTGATCCTGGATTTTACGAAAGTGCGCAACATCGACGCCACCGCGGCGCGAACCCTGTTGCAATTGACCCGCAAATGTCTGGGCCGGGGGCAGTTGCTGTATGTTTGCGGCGCCTCGCAGGCGGTGGATGCCGAATTCGTCGCCTGCGGCATCAAGGACCTGATCGCGCCGCAATACTGGTTCTTCGATAGCGATCACGCGCTGGAAGCCGCCGAGGAAGCCCTGCTCGCCTCGGTCGGCGCAGCCGACAGCAAGGTCGACCTGGAGCTGGAGCAAACCACGCTGGCGCGCGGCCTGACTCCGGAGGAAATCGTGGTCCTGGAGCGCTTCACGCTCAAGCACGATGTCGCCGGCAGCACGGCCTTGTTTCGGCAGGCCGATCCGGGCAGCAGCCTGTTCGTCGCCGCCAGTGGCGTGATCGATATTTTTCTGCCGCTTCGCAATGGCACGAAAAAGCGCATCGCCTGTTTCGCCCCCGGCATCATCGTCGGCGAAATGTCGTTCCTGGATCGCTCGGCCCGCTCGGCCGAAGGCTTCGTCGAATCGCCGGGCCTGGTGTGGGAGCTGACACGGGATGCATTCGATTCGATGTCGGAACAATTTCCGGCCATTGCCAACAAGCTGATGATCAACGTCAGCCTCGGCCTGTCGTCGCGGCTACGACTGACGACGCAAAGCCTGCGCGCAGCGAGCCTGACCGAGGATGCGAATGCCAGGGGCCCATTGCTTGCCGGGCAGGTGGAACGGCGCCGTAATGCACGCTGACGGCAGACGAGGATCGGGGATCGAGGATATCCGCAGGCCTCAGGCAGCCGGGCGCGTCCGCTTCATCTTGCGAAAAATGAACGAACGCGCGCCACAGTCGGAACAAAGAATTCTTCCACTACCGGGTATGAGGCGCATCCAGAATGTTCGGGGAATCCGCCGTGTGTACGTGCAGCGGCATTTTGGGCAAGTTGCGATGTGAACTCCTTGACCGGTTTGAAGAAATACAATCGGCAGCGTGCGCTGCGATTTTTTCAAGACCGTTCAGGATACTGATGCGATTGCACCTCGCGTTGACATAAAACAGTTGGTTACGCTTTCAAAATAGCAACTGAAGTTCCTAAAAGCAAACTCTGTACAAGCGATGCGATGGCGGCCCATCGTCAGACCGAGGCAAATCGCGTCAGCGATTCTTCGGCACCAGGTACTCGTGGCCGGCGGTGTGGACGTGGGAAATGCGCCATTCGATCGGTTGATCGTTATACGAGTACGCCACGCGCCGCACTTCGAGCAGCGGTGCGCCCGGGTCGATCTCCAGAAGCTGCGCCTGCGCTTCGGTGGCGCTGGCAGCGCGCAAGCGCTCCTCGGTGCGGATTACGTTCAATCCGAAGCTGGCCTGGTACAGGTGGTAGAGGGTATTGGTCCGATTGCGCACCTGTGCTTCGGTCATTCGCGAAAACAATACCTCCGGCAGCACGATGTCGTCGATCACCACCGGCCGCTCGTCCAGCCGCAACAGATTGGTGAAGGCAATCACTTTCGATGTGC
>JAYUWF010000142.1:0-1872 GCA_043753685.1 Herminiimonas sp. | reverse complement strand
GCCTGGCGCTGCTATCCGATGTGCACCTGAATGTCCAAGTCGACCGCGAGGCCTGCCCGCTGAATCTGGCGCCGACAGCCAGCACCACCGCTACCCTGGCGCTGGGTGATGCGCTGGCGGTGGCGCTGCTCGACGCGCGCGGCTTCCAGGCCGAAGATTTTGCCCGCTCGCACCCCGGTGGAGCGCTCGGCCGCCGCCTGCTGACCCGCGTCCGCGATGTCATGCGCAGCGGCGACGCGGTTCCGGCCATAACGGTCGACGCTACGCTGAGCGCCGCCCTGCTGGAAGTTTCCCGCAAAAACATCGGCATGACCGCCGTGGTGGATGGTGAGTTTCACGCGGTCGGCGTGTTTACAGACGGCGATTTGCGGCGCCTGATTGAGCATGTCCAGGACTTCAGCAAACTGCTGATCGCCGATGTGATGCACGCCAACCCGCGCACCATTGGCCCCGACCAGCTGGCGGTGGAAGCGGTTGAAATCATGGAACAATTCCGCATCAACCAGTTGCTGGTAGCCGACACTGATGGAGTCCTGATCGGAGCGCTGCATATTCACGACCTGACCCGCGCCAAGGTCATCTGATGACGCAGGAGAATGACCGTATCGAGCGGGCCAGGCAGCGCGCAGCCCAAGTCAGGTTGATGATTTTCGACGTCGACGGCATCCTGACCGACGGCAGCCTGCACTTCGGCCCCGAAGGCGAAGTCATCAAGAGCTTCAACGTACTCGACGGCCACGGCATCAAGTTGTTGCAGCAATCAGGTGTAGCCACCGCCATCATCAGCGCGCGCCAGTCGGCCATCGTGGCGCGCCGCGCAACCGATCTGGGCATTGTTCATGTGCAGCAGGGCATTCACGACAAGCGGCACGCCTTTGAGCACTTGCTGGCGCAGACCGGAATCCCGATGCAGTCCTGCGGCTTTATTGGCGACGATGTGATCGATCTGCCGATCCTGATGCGGGTAGGTTTTGCCGCCAGCGTGCCGAACGCACACTCCGAAGTGCAATGTCGGGTCCATTACGTGACGCAAGCCGGCGGCGGGCGCGGCGCGGCGCGCGAGATTTGCGACTTCATCCTGCGCGCGCAAGGCAATTACGAGGCGGCGCTGGCACCGTACCTGACATGAAAACCGCCGGTGCGACCTATCGCCTGCGCCTGATCATGATCATTGCGCTGGGTGTAGTCATCACGCTGGGCAGTTTCTGGGTGCTGGAAGTGATGCGCAAAAACAGTATCGATAACGCACCGGATATTGCCCGCAGCGAGCCCGATTTCTATGTCGATAATTTTAAATTCATTCAGCTCGCCAAAAACGGACAGCTGCATTACAAGATGTCCGGCGACAGGCTCACCCACGAGCCACTGCATGACTCTTACCAAATCGTGCAACCAGTCATTATCGACCCTGGCCAGGCACACGCACCGATGACGATGCGCGCCGAAAGCGCAATCATCGAAGACGATAACAGCAAGGTGCATCTGCACAAGAATGTGCGCATCGATCGCCCCGCTTCCGGTCAGAGCCAAGCCCTGCACCTCGAAACCGAATACCTGCTGCTGCTGCCCGACGAAGATGTGATGCAGTCGGACCAGCCGGTGAAAGTGCTGCTGGGCCAGTCCACGCTCTCAGGCAATGGCCTGTTTGCCAACAACGCCACCCGGGAATTGCGTGTATCGGGCAATGTGCGCGGCAACTTCCCGCCATCTTCGGCGCATTGATGCTTACGGCACCGAGCCTGCGGCAACCAACTCTTTTTGATAGGAATAGCGTTATGAAACGGTTTTTTCTGATGTCCCTGACACTGGCCGGGATGATTTTTTCGGCGGGTGCGCTGGCCGAAAAAGCCGATGCAGACAAGCCGACCAACA
>JAYUWF010000141.1:0-1876 GCA_043753685.1 Herminiimonas sp. | reverse complement strand
ACGCAAAAAATGACGCGCGCGCCGGCCGCAACCGGTCGCACCGCGCCATCGACGACGACGTCGAAATGCACCCGGTAATGCGCGCCCTCGACCACCGGTTCCCGCGAGCTGATCGCCATGCCGTCGCGGGCCACGTTGATGGTTCGCATTTCGAGAGGCGGCGCGCGGTCCAGCAGGAGCCGCCCGGTTGCCTTGAGTGCCTTGCGTGACGAGTGCCGCTGTTCTGAATTCATGATCTGAGGCTACCTCGATTACCTGACTTCCATTCGACCGGAGCAGGATGTGGACGTTGCATGTTTTGCCGTGTGGTGAAGTAATTGTATGCGGTTTATTGATTGTTTTACAACAACATTTTCCGCTTTGCTGACTGCTCTCAAACTTGTTGTAATAGGTTCTAAGTGCGCTATCGGACATACCTTTCCGCCATGAATCGGTGACCATCGCCGTCGAACTCAGTCAAAAATCGCGGTCGCGTTCCAGGAACGACAATCGCCGCAGCCAACCAACATCCTCGGGAGCGCTCATGGCCACCACATCTAGCAAGTCAAACAGCAAGAAAAAATCGGACGTCAAGTCGAATGCAATGAACGTCAATGGTGCTGCACCAGGCAAGTCTGGCAAGACGGCAAAGAATGGAATGTCGACGGTTGCAAGCCGCACGCCGAGCCCACACCTGCATCAGCATGCGCAGGAAATCCAGCAGTTCGGCCAGATCGTTGCGCTGCCAAACGGTTTGTCGGTCAAGACCTGTACCGAAAGTGTCGCCGCATTGAACCAGTTACTCGCCGATACGATGACGCTTCGTGACATGTACAAGAAGCACCACTGGCAAGTGGTCGGCCCGACCTTCAGCCAATTGCATCTGCTATACGACAAGCACTACACCGAACAGTCGGACCTGGTCGACACGATCGCCGAGCGCATTCAACTGCTGGGTGGCCTGAGCGTGGCGATGGCGGCCGATGTGGCCGAGATGACCGGAATCGAGCGTCCGCCGCGGGGCCGCGAAGAAGCGCCGGTGCAGCTCTCGCGCCTGCTGGCAGCGCATGAAATGATCATGAAGGCTGCGCGCAAGGGCGCCGACAAGGCCAACGACGCCGGCGACCCTGGCACCAACGACGTGATGGTGAGCGACGTCTTGCGTACCAATGAGTTGCAGTCGTGGTTCCTGTCGGAGCATCTGGTGAATACGCCGCTGGTCGACGCCAACTAGCAGTCGCCGCACTGTCGTATTTCGGACTATCTCCGATCGGTCGAAAGCCAGTCAGCACCCAGTGAGCAATTCCCGTGCGGCGCCCGTTTTACATGTTGGCGCCGCCTCGCACTGGCCGCAGACATCCGTCAGACCATGAACCGGCACACCGCTCAGCGCAGCGTGCCGGTTCATGTCATGATCGGGCATGATGCTGACCTCCATTCCACTTTTTCCACTAGGTACCGTGCTCTTTCCAGACGGCTATCTGCCGTTGCAGATTTTCGAAGTGCGCTACCTCGACATGATCAAGAAAGCGCTGGCCGCAGGTACCGGCTTTGGCGTCGTGACACTGACCGAGGGCGGGGAAGTGCGTACTCCGGACGGGCCGCAGGAGCTGGCCGGGGTCGGCACCATGGTGACGATTCGTGCCTCGGCCGCGCCGATGCCGGGGCTGATGCAAATACAGTGCATCGGCACCATCCGCTTCCGGATCGAATCGGCCGAACAACTGAAACACGGCCTGTGGATGGGGCAGGTGCACGCGATCGAGCCGGATCAGGCGGTCTCGGTTCCGACCGAGCTCGAGGATACCGCCAACGCGCTTGGCAACCTGATCAAGACGTTGCAGGATGAAGAAGTGCCGACCGACGAAATGCCGATCCAGCCACCGTTCCGGCTCGA
>JAYUWF010000140.1:0-5926 GCA_043753685.1 Herminiimonas sp. | reverse complement strand
GTTTTCTTGGCGTACTCGCTGTCTTCCCACAGAACCCATTTGCCGTCCTGGACCACATACTTTGAAATCAGCGGAATGACGTTCTGGCGGTGATCGTCGAACGTGACCTTGCCGATCATCGTGTCGGCATCCTTGGTGACGTTCAAGGCATCACGCACCTTCTTGCGGTTCGGTCCGACTTTTTCGATGGTATCCATCAGCATGGTGGCGGCGGCAAACGAGAACGGTCCGTAGGCTTCGGCCGCCTCCGGATATTTCTGCAGCTTGTAGCGGGCGATGAAATTCAAGCCGCCGGGCAGTTTTTCCCAGGGTGCGCCTTCGATGAAACTGAGCGAGCCTTCGGCCAGTTTCGGTCCCAGGCCTTCGATGAAGGCATCCGACTTGATGCCGGAGGTACCCTGAAATTCGGCCTTGATGCCGAGTTTGTCCATCTGGGTGCGGATGCGCACGCCGATCGGTGTCAGGCCGCCGAAGAAAACGACTTCAGGCTTGAGTTCCTTGATCTTGGTGAGCTCGGCCGTGAAATCCTGCTGATCCGCAGTCACGCCGAAGGTGCCCAGGATCTGGCCACCATCCTTGGCGATGTATTGGCTGGCGTACTTGTTGTGGCCCTTGCCGTAGTCGGTCGTGTCGTGGATCACGACCCACTTCTTGTAGCCCATGCCGGTCATGAATTTCGAAGCGACTTCATTCTGGTTGATCATCGTGCCATTGACCCGATGGATTTCCTTGAAGTCATTGCCATATGTGATCTCCGGCAGCACAGCACCCCAGACGATCACCGGCAGGCCGAACTTGTGATAGACGTCGACCGTACTCATGGCCACCGCCGAACAGTAGTGCGTCACACCGGCAATGATCGAATTGTCGGAAGCGACCTTGGTGGCAACCTGCACGCCGACGTTCGGCTTGCATTCATCATCCTGCGACACCAGTTCAAAGAGGTACTTGCTCTTGGGGTCGGCGTTATGCACACGCACGGCCAGATCGGCGGAATTACGGCCACCTACGCCATTGGCAGAGACGCCGCCCGAGAGCGGCCCGATGAATGCGATCTTGACCGTATCCTTGGCCGCAGCAGACAGGCCAGCGGCCGACAAAACGACGGCTGCCGACAGGATTGCGGTTCGTTTGAATGACATCAATTGCATGACTTCCCCCTAATATGAATTCATTGGCCAGTCGACTGGCTGCGGTAATGCGGCAATCCTCAACCGGCTACTTGCCACGTGTCGCACCGGCATCGGCCTGCCCGACAATCCGCCCGAACCAGTGCATCCGTGCACGACCATGGCAGTCCGACGCATCCTATTGTTGCATATTCAAAAAGTATTTTTGCGCGTTCGCAACGAAATTTTATTCGAGCAAGTCGCGTGCCTGCCCGCAGACAGGCAGGACATGCCGAGGCCGCCGCCACGGAGTCGCCAGCGATGTTTTCAGGTTGGTGGAGGGAAGCCCTGATGCGACTGAAGTAAGTTGGTGCCCGGAACCGGAATCGAACCGGTACACCGTTTCCGGCGAGAGATTTTAAGTCTCTTGTGTCTACCTGTTTCACCATCCGGGCAGGGCAACGCTGGAGCATGCAGGCGGCGCTTCGTTTCGGTTACGTGACCTCGGTCATGCAATCCACAAGCGCCGTGCATCGACGTCGGGGGCGTTGGTTCAATCCCCGTGTGCGACGGCGGATTCTAGCACAAGCACGCGCCATGAAGAAAGCCAAGAGGACAGCCAAGCGGCCTGCCGGACGGCCTGCAATTGCAGGTGCCGCACGCACGGGCCGGGTTCAACGCATTTGGCCGATTTCAGTTATTCTGCCGTCAAAACCTGCACGCGCGCGGCGCTCGCCATCGCGGTCCGCCAGAGATGCAATTGAAGACAGAGGGATGTACAAATTGAGTACTTTGCTGAACCATCGCGCGGCATTGCTTGCGCAGCCCGCGCACCGCGACCTGCTGGGTGGCGGATTGCGCGGCATCGAGCGCGAGACACTGCGGGTCGACCGCGCCGGCCGACTGGCGGCAACGCCCCATCCGGCGGCACTCGGTGCGCCCCTGACTCATCCCCACATCACCACCGATTACGCCGAAGCGCTGCTCGAATTCGTCACCAGCGCGGAACCGGATATCGCGACTGCACTCGATGAACTCGACACCGTGCACCGCTTTGTCTATGGCAAGCTGGGCGATGAACTGTTGTGGAGCCAGTCGATGCCCTGCGAACTGCCGCCGGAATCGGAAATCGACATTGCCGCTTATGGCAGCTCGCATATCGGGATGTTGAAGCACGTCTACCGGCGTGGCCTGGCACTGCGCTATGGCAAGGCAATGCAGTGCATCGCCGGCATTCACTACAATTATTCATTGTCAGAAGACCTATGGCCGTTGCTGCAGGCAGACCAGAAGCTCGCTGGCAGCGCACGCGCGTTTCAGTCTGCCAGTTATTTTGCATTGATCCGCAATTTCCGTCGCTACAGCTGGCTGTTGATGTATCTGTTCGGCGCATCGCCCGCATTGTCGACCTCCTTCCTGCGCGGCGGTGCACATCAACTCGAAACACTTTCGGCCGATACCCTGTACCTGCCCTACGCCACCAGTCTGCGCATGAGCGACCTGGGCTATCAGAGCAATGCCCAGGCCAGCCTCTCGGTCCAGTTCGATAACATCGACAATTACATCCGCAGCCTGACCTGCGCCGTCAGCCAGCCTTATCCGCCGTACGCCAACATCGGCACACGCCGCGATGGCCAATGGGTGCAACTCAATACCAATCTGCTGCAGATCGAAAACGAGTATTACTCGACCATCCGCCCCAAGCGCGTGATCGGCATCGGCGAACGCGCACTCGGTGCCTTGGCCGCGCGCGGCGTGCAGTACGTGGAAGTGCGTTGCCTGGATGTGGATCCTTTCGAGCCGATCGGCATCAGCCTGCAGACGTCGCGATTCATGGATGCATTCCTGCTGTTTTGCGCGCTCGAAGAAAGTCCGCAATCGCCGGACCGAGGCCTAGCCGACACCGACAATTTCGCCCGCGTCGTCAAGCAGGGCCGGCAGCCCGGCCTGCAATTGCAGCGCGATGGCGAAGCGGTCGGATTACAGGACTGGGCGCGCCAGCTGCTCGAGCAGATCGGGATCACCGCCACACTGCTCGACGCGCATGCCGGCAGCACCGCCCATGCGAATGCACTGACGGCGCAGGTTGCCAAGGTCGAGGATGTGCGATTGACGCCATCGGCGCAGGTGCTCGAAGCGATGCGAGGTTGCGGCAATTCGTTTGCGGCATTCGGCATGCAGCAAAGCCTGGCACACGCCGCGCGCTTGCGTGCCCGCCCGCTCGCGGCCGAGGAACAGGCTCGGCTGGAAGAGTCGGTGCGCGACTCGATGGCCGCCCGGCAGGATCTGGAAGCGCGTCAGACCGGTGATTTCGACGCCTTCGTCGAAGCCTACCGGGACAGCGTCCGGCTCGACGCAGCGGCTTGAGCGCCGGTCGACGGGCCGAGACCCGGCACCGCGCGCAATCGCAATCTGCTACGTCTCAATCTTCTACCTATCAATCGCTTACCGCTGCGATCGTGGTCCGCCCGACACTGGCGATGACCGCCGCCAGCAGCAGCACGGCGCCGGCAACGGAAAACAGCAGCGTAAACGAATGCGTCGCGGCATACACCGCAGCCATCGCGTAGCCTGCCACGGCCTGCACCAGCGCATACAGAAAGGTCATCATTGCCCAGTTGCGCTGATGCGCCGCCACTCCGCCCAATTCGACCGCGCGACCGGACGCTACCGCGACCATGCCGGGCGTGAGCGCGCCGACCACGAACGAGGAGATGAAAAGCGCCGGCATCGAGGTCGACCACAGCGGCAACGTCACCATCATTGCCTTGCAGGCGAAGCACGCGACCAAAGTATTGCGAAACCCGAACCGGTCCGCAGCCATGCCGGTCAACAGCGGCCCGATCGCCGCGCCGGCGCCGAACACCGCCCAGAATGCGCCGCCAATGGCAAGCGGCATGCCTAGATCGTGCACCAGGTATTCGACCCAGAACACCGTATGCGGTAAATAGCCAATGGCATCGAGCACATACGCGCACAGCAGCGCCAGCAGCGCACCGCGCGGCCACAATGGTTGCGGCGCTGCCGCGTGCGACTCGGCTACAGGTGGATTGCCGAATTTTGGCCAGGCGTACAGGAGTGCCGGCAGAACGAACGCAGCAAGCAGAAGCCAGGCTGCGCCAAGGTTGTCGCCGCCGATGGCCGGCACCGCCAGCCCGGAAAACACGATACCGATGCCGATCCCTGAAAACACGATGCCGATCGCCTTGCCTCGCGAACGAGGCGCAATCTGCCGCATCAGATAGGGCGCCGCCAGGATCATCAGGATCCCGCCTGCCGCGCCGGCGATCATGCGCCAGATCCACAGCCAGAGCACCCCGGCAGGCAAGCTGCAAGCCACCAGGCTCAACAGGATGGCCAGCATGGAACCGCGAATCGCCGGGCCGGCGCCGCGCCACAGCGCGATCCGGTGCGCGGTCGCACCGCCGAGCAGATAGCCGACCAGGTTCGCCGCCGCGATCTGCGCTGCCCCCGCCACCGACGTCCAGTGCGAATCGATCATCAGCGGCAGCAGCGGCACATAGGCGAAGCGGCCGATGCCCAGTCCGATCAGGCTGGCGCACAACCCGGCCAGCGCGATCGGCAGCCAGGATGCGGCGGGCTCGGTAGCCGGTGCGGAATCAGGCATCGGCCGGTGCTGGCCGGCTGCTGCCGTGCGCTTGGAAACAGCGATCGGTCAAGTGTTTCAACGCAGGGCGGAGTACGCGGTCGGATTGAGGAACATGTTTTCGATGCGCTCGACGATGATGCCTTCGGCTTCGGTGGCGGCGCGTTGCGCTACCCAGTCGGCATCGCTGGCAAAGGCATTCCATTTGCGTTCACGCTCGGCCAGACTTTCCCAGCGCAGCATGTAGGTCAGCGCCTGGTTGCTTGGCCCGACCAGCGTGGTCCAGAAACCGACCTGTTCGATACCGTACTTTTTCCAGAAATCGAGGGTGATGGTTTCGAAACGATGATTCAGTGCCGGCAGCCGGCCCGGCGCACAATGGTAGACGCGCATTTCGTAGATCATGGAATGTCCTGAAAAGTGGTCGCGGCGGAGCCGGCGAATTGCCGATGATGCCATGCAAATGAAAAAGCCCGCAATCAGGGCGGGCTAAATCATCGAAAAGGATCATCGAAAAACTGGAGGCAGGGGTCGGCATCGAACCGGCATACACGGCTTTGCAGGCCGCCCCTCGATCGCATTGAATCAGTTACTTCGCGATTTTTACTTTCTCCATTTCTTAAATTAACCTGCTTTGTTCCGAAAAAAATTTCGGGCCTGCATGCATGGTGAAAGAACTTCCGGTCCGACGCGCATCATACCTTTCACTCCCATCTATGCTCGGTTTTGGCGGCTGTAAGTGTACAGACTCCAAAAAACAACCTTCGTTTACCGAACAGAAATTGTTTCAGGACGGAGGTAGCACCCCGTTGTCGCTCATTGTCAGCAGCTTCATTGCATTGAACCACCGGGCCGCCGCAATCATTGTGTTCAAAAAATTAAGTTCAGCATTAATATTATTTGCGGATAAATTTTAAATTGGCCCATCCCCTCGAATATGCGGTGCACAGCATATTTCGGAGGAATGGGTGGAAATTAACAGCCAGCTTCAGGCTGTTGCGCAACATCAGTTACAAAGATTTCAAGAAGGTGATTAAGTCTTCTCTCTCAGCCCTGGTGAGATTTTCAAAAAGCTTACGACTGCCTGCTGCTTCTCCATCGTGCCAAAGGATCGCTTCTTTTATCGAACGCGCACGGCCATCATGCAGATAACGAGCATTGGTTACATCACCCTTCTTGGGACGAGGCGTATAGCGATCTTCATACTGAT
>JAYUWF010000139.1:0-17795 GCA_043753685.1 Herminiimonas sp. | reverse complement strand
CCAGAAAATAAAAAGGCCGAAAACCGAGCTGCCAGAGAGCGATGCGCTGCGCCGCTTCTGGCGGGGCGACGACCGTACTGCGTGATCCGGATGATCTTGTCGTCATGCCGGAACGTTCGGCACAATATCATCGCCGCCGAGAATGACCGGTATCGCCACAGAAGCGTCATCGGTCGCCCGGCGGGCGCCGATATAGGCTTTTACCGCTGCAATGACGAGCGGTATGGCGCCGTTGCACACCGGATCATGAACATATCCGGCCCAGTAAAGAACTTCCTCTTGGTACAGGGCACCGTCGTCTGCGTCAACCGGTAGTGCTGCGATGCTCATCGATTCTTTCTTCGGGTAAGACTGGCTCTGCTGGTCGTGGCAGGTACCTGGCGATCGGAAGCGGAGCACGATCGTCGATGGTGAGGATACAAGATACAAGGCATCATGTCGTCGAAGTCGCCGAAACCGGTGCGGCGCCCGGTCGGGTCTGGGCCAAGGCAGACCATGTCCTGCTCGATCCCAACATGATGCACCTCCACGCGACCTGATCGACATCCGCACTCAGCAGCATCACCTATAAAGGCACCCCTTGACCGATCATATCAGCCGTCTTCTTTCCCAGATGTCCGCGCTCGAAACCGAACTGGCGACGGCGCTGCAACAGCAAGAGACAAAGATGTTTTTCGAGATAAATGGCAAGCGGATCATCTTCGAACAGTCAGCCAGGCGCGCGCATCGCAAGCTCAGGAGCAGTCTGTTTCACTGGCTCGTGACCTACCGGCCGCAGAACCTGATCACGGGTCCTGTCATCTACGCGATGATCGTGCCGCTCGTTTTTTTCGATCTGTGCATCACACTCTATCAGGCCTGCTGCTTTCCGATCTACGGTATTCTGAAAGTGCGCCGGGCTGATTACATCGTGATCGATCGGCAGCACCTCGGCTATCTCAACGCCATCGAGAAATTTCATTGCACGTATTGCGCCTACGGCACCGGTCTGATCGCCTACATCGCCGAAATCATTTCGCGGACCGAACAGTATTTTTGTCCGATCAAGCATGCGCGCAAGATGCTCGGCACGCACGCCCGCTACAAGCAGTTTCTAAGCTACGGCGACGCCGACGATTACGAAGCAAAACTTGAAGCGTTTCGGGTGGCGCTTGGTAAAAAATGATGGTGCCAGCCTAGGGTGCAGGACCGGGCTCGTACCGGTGGCTGGCATCCACTGATACCCACGTCACAACCACGCCAGTTACCGCCACAAGCGTCCAAAACGCATCAGCCGCCGCGCACCGGCAGCATCCGGCGCAGCGTGCCGTCATGCCGGAAGAAGTGGTGAAACAGCGCCGCGCCGGCATGCAAGGCCACCAGCCCGAGCAGGGTCCACATCATGTAAATGTGGATGTCACCGGCAGTCAATGCCCATTTCGCATGCGGGGCTGCCAGATCCGGCAAGCGAATCAGGTCGAACACGGTCACCGGCAGCTTATGGGCCGAAGCCGAAGCCCAGCCCAGGAACGGGCCGACCAGCAGGATCAAATAGAACAGGCGATGCGTCGCGCGGGCGAGCCTGCGTTCCCAGCGCGGCGACTCGGATGCCTCCAGCGGTACCGGATGCAGCAAGCGATAGACGAGCCGGACCGCCATCACGACCAGGATCACGACCCCGAACGAAAAATGCAGGCTGATGACCGTTTCAGGTACGACGTCGGGGCCGATGTCGGGCAGCAGCAGGGCTGTGATGAACTGGGTAATGACCAGCAACACCACCAGCCAATGCAGTGCCTTGGCCGGTGCACGGTACGCTTGCTTCGAGGGCGTCATCATCGACTTTGCATCGCCGGTCTGACGGTGCTCCTCGACCTGCCGGTGTGCAGAGACAGTGCCATTTCGCCCAATTGAATTTCAGTCGTCAAGGCTTGCGCGGTGTCGGCAAGGAATTTCTGATCCGTACTGCTCAGGTCGGCGGCGGCTGCGAGCGACGGGCCCCACGTTGCTGCCGCAAAGCGCGCGGCGATTCGAATTTGGTTGAGCATGAATTCCTCGGTGTTATAAAAATGTTAACGCCACGTTAGCATTCTAACGGGGCGTGCAGAGGATCGACCTGAAAATAAAAGCAATGTTGCCGTGATCCTGTGATGAAATCACGGCTTCCTGTTCTATTCCTGCTGGGCGTACTGGCAGCACCACGACCACCGTCTGCCGGGCCGTGGAGAGTCCCCCGTTATCCACGGTGCTTGCCGTCCTTCCACCGGCGCCGATGGAGTCGGACGGCGCCTGGTACGACAAGATCACCGGCGACAACCATGAACTGCGGTTGGCACAGGCCGAGTCGGAACTGCTGCGCTTGCAGGCCGACCGGGTTGCCAGCGACCGAGTACCCGACCCGACCATCGGCGTGCGTGCCAGTCGCGAGCGCAGCGGCCGCGAAAAAGTCTACGGCGTCATCCTGTCCTTTCCGCTGCCCGGCGCTGCGCGCAAGGCCGACAGTGCGTCAGCAGCACTGAAAGCGGATATGGCGTCGCAACGGGTGGCGCAGACCGTCGTGAAGATCGAAGTCGGCGCTCGGCGGGTGATCATGGATGCGAGCCGTAGTTACGAAATCTGGCAGGCCATGCAGCAGATCGCGCAGCAAAGCCGGCAACAGGCTGCAACGATGATGTCGGCCTATCAGCTTGGCGAAGCCACGCTTGCCGAGGCCCTGAACACGCGTCGCCAGGCACAGGAAGCGGCCCTGCTTGCCGAGTCCGCCCAGATCGATGCGCTTGCCTCCCATGCGCGCTTGCTGCTGGACGCACACCAATTGTGGCCGGCGGATTAACGAGGGCATTTACGCAACGAAGGCGAAATGCGGCCTTTCGTGCGATGGCGCGCAAGTCGCCTGTTACCAAAGTCAGGTGGGCGCGGTCGATGGCCAACCTGGTTCTGATAACTATCGCGACACCGGCGTCTTTCCCGATTCGCGCGATTTCGTAAAGTTAAACAATATATAGATTTATATATTGATGCGAGGTATAGTGATGGCTGATTCAACCAGATACCTCAAGTCATGCCAGCCATCGCCGTAGAAATCGATCTTGATGTCATGCTGGCTTCGGCCACGCAGGCATGCGCGCTCCTGCGGGTGCTGTCCAACCGTGACCGTCTGATGTTGCTATGCCAGCTCACGCAAGGTGAATTCTGTGTCAGTGAACTTGAAACCGCACTCGGTATCGGACAACCGACCTTGTCTCAGCAACTCACCGTTCTGCGACACGAGGCGCTGGTGACGACCCGCCGTGAGGGAAAGCTGATCTTCTACAGCATCGCGAGTCCGCAAGCGATGGCTGTCGTGCAGGTTCTCTATGAACAGTTCTGCCGCGAGCAAAAAGGAAGACGAAAATGATCATCGACTGGAACAATTTTACGCCATGGTCTGCCCTGGCAGGCGGGCTGATGATCGGCCTGGCGGCTTCGGTGCTGTTGCTGCTCAACGGCCGTATTGCCGGCATCAGCGGCATTCTCGGGGGACTGCTGCGACCGGCGAAA
This sequence comes from Herminiimonas sp., assembly GCA_043753685.1. Lineage (GTDB taxonomy): Bacteria > Pseudomonadota > Gammaproteobacteria > Burkholderiales > Burkholderiaceae_D > JANXSS01. Next base: position 14,276 of record JAYUWF010000139.1, on the reverse strand, counting down.
GCCGATGTCGCGTGGCGCATCGCATTCCTGGTGGGATTGATTGTGGCGCCATTGGTCTACGCACTGGCCGCACCGCTGCCAGTCGTCAGGGTTGATGCCGGTACCACGGTGCTGATGGTTGCAGGCTTGCTGGTTGGCGTGGGCACGCGTTATGGCTCGGGTTGCACGAGCGGTCACGGCGTCTGCGGCCTGTCACGCGCTTCGCCGCGATCGCTGGTGGCGACCGTGTCGTTCATGCTCGCCGGTTTTCTGACCGTGTATGTCGTGCGCCATCTGATGGGCTAAGGAGAATATGATGCGGGTAATTGCAGCTTTGGTGGCGGGATTGTTGTTCGGACTCGGCCTGATCCAGTCGGGCATGACCGATCCATCGAAGGTGATCGGCTTTCTCGATCTTGCAGGGCAGTGGGACCCGTCGCTCGCCTTCGTGATGGGCGGCGCGATTCTGGTCGGTGCAGTCCTGTTTCGTTTTGCCAAGAGGCGCAAGACTGCACTGCTGGGCGAGCCCATGCGACTGCCGGCCCTGCGCACGATCGATCGCCGTCTGGTGCTTGGCAGCTTGAGCTTTGGCGTCGGCTGGGGACTGGCCGGATATTGCCCCGGGCCGGCCCTGACCTCGCTGGTCTCAGGCAGCCTGAAGCCGGTTCTCTTCGTTGCCGCAATGGTGGCAGGCATGGCCCTGTTCGAACTTCTGCAATGGATTTCACGACCGGTACGCAAGCGGACCATCTGACGGCTTTTGTCGTTTGCCTCCCATGCCTGCAACAGTGACGATTCGCTAACGACCAGTATGGGAAGAAACGTCGATCCTATTGACATGCAGGGCCAGCTCAAGGCTCGGTGTCCGGCACCAGCTACGTCGTTTCCTGGTCTTCGGGCATGATTATCAGCTCCTGTGGCGTCAGGCGCGCGTAGACCTCGATGCCGTAGCCGGTCGGGTAGCGCAGCCATAACTCGTGCAACGGGGTGCCGCGCCAGGTCGTTCGAGGCGGTTTGATGATGTGTGCACCGCTTGCCTTCGCACGGAAATAGCTTTCGATGACTGCTGCCTCGTCGCGCATACCCAGCCCGATATGGTGGAGGATGCAGGTATCAAGCGGCTTGCCGCCGTCATTGGTCAGCGAAACAGATTCAGGCACAGGTGCGGCACGATGAAGGTCGAGAAGCGCGGTGTCGTGTCCTTGGGATCGACGCCAAGAAACGCGGCAAAGAACGCTGTGCTTTCCAGCAGGTCGGCCACACGGAAACTGACGTGAAATTCGCCGGGAGAAGGGATCATGGTCATGGCCGCATCGCTTCTTGCGGAAGGTGCTGCAAGATCCAGGCCGTCAACTGCGCTGCTGGCACTGCGCCCGACAGGCGCGCCACCTCGGCGCCACCGTTGAACAGAACCAGAGTTGGAATGCTGCGGATGTTGTAACGCGCGCTGGCGGCCGGCGCCGCGTCGCTGTCGACCTTGGCGAAACGGACCTGGGGTATCTGGCGCGCCGCCGAGGCGAAGTGCGGCGCCATCGACTTGCAGGGTCCGCACCAGGCTGCCCAGAAGTCGACCAGCACCGGCAGTTCAGTGCCGGCTATGAATTTTGGTAACGCCGTATCGCTCAGGTTGACCGGTTCCGTCTCCATCAATGCAGTGCCACAGCGCCCGCACGCCGGCCCGTCGAACAATCGTTCATCGGGAATCCGGTTGGTGGTGCCACAGGATGGGCAGACAAGGTACATGACAAGAGTCCTATAACGTTGAAAGAACTGCTTCCTGCAACTGGATCGGGACTACCGTAGCAGCAGCCGCAGGAGATAGGCGAAAATCAGTAAAACCAGGACGCTTGCGCACCAGATGCCGGCCATCCACAGCAAACGTACGGATAGTTTAGCCTGCTGCAATGCAAGCGCAGGCTGGATTTTCGGCCATCGGCATGGTGGCAGTTTCACGTATGGTAGCCATCTGCATCGACCTTGCCGCGAAAGACCCAGTAGGCCCAGGCTGTATAGGCAAGTATCAGCGGCACGACCACGCTGGTGCCGACCAGCATGAACAGCTGGCTGCTGCGATCCGTTGCCGCATCCCATATCGTGACAGCGCCCGGAATGACATACGGGAAAATGCTGATGCCCATGCCGATGAAACAGAGCAGGAAAACGCATAGTGTCAACAGAAAAGGCGCCAGTTCTCGTCCGGCCTTCAGGCTGCGTGCGAAAGCGATGCTGGCAGCGATCAACAGCATCGGCACCGGTGCAACCAGGAAAATGTTCGGAGGAGTCAGCCAGCGGTCAAAATAGTTGCCTTGTAAAAAAGGCGTCGCCAGGCTGACGGCTACGATCGCAATCAGCGTGGCGATACCGAACCGCCATGCGTGGCGCACTGCCTGCGCCTGCAGGTCGCCTTCGGTCTTCAGTACCAGCCAGGTGGCACCAATCAATGCATAGGCGACCGTCACGCCAAATCCGGTAAGCAGTGAAAATGGCGTCAGCCAGTCCCACCAGCCACCTGCATAGGCGCGGCCACTGACGCGTACGCCTTGCAGCAACGCGCCCAGCACCACACCCTGCGAAACGGCTGCGAGCAACGATCCGCCGGTGAATGCCAGGTCCCAGATGGCGCGATGCGCCGGATCCCGCCAACGAAATTCGAATGCAACGCCACGAAAGACCAGCGCCAGCAGCATGCAGATGATCGGCGCGTACAGTGCCGAAAGAATGACGGCATAGGCCAGGGGGAATGCGGCAAGCAAGCCGCCGCCTCCCAGTACCAGCCAGGTTTCATTGCCATCCCACAGCGGAGCGATACTGTTCATGGCGGTGTCGCGATCATGACCGACGTTGAAGCTCGGGAAGAGGATGCCGATCCCGAGGTCGAAACCATCCATTACGACATAGACGAATATGGCAAAAATAATAATGCATGCCCAGACAATGGCGAGATCAAACGTCATGTTCGCTGCCTCCTAATGATTCGCGGTGGTGCCGTGCGCAATTGCGGGCGCCGGTGTAATGCCGGCGGTTCGCACAGGGATGTTTGGTGCATCCGATTCATGCGCAGCTGGAGCTTTTGCCATCAGTTTCAAAATATAGAGGATGCCGGCACCGAACACTGCGAAATAGACCAGCACGAATGCCAGCAGCGACGCTGCCACAGCAGGCGCTGCCAGTGGCGACGCCGATGCTGCCGTGGTCAGCAACCCGGTAATGGTCCACGGCTGGCGGCCGACCTCGGTCGTGACCCAGCCGGCCAGCACCGCGACCAGACCCGAGGGCGCCATCACCAGTGCAAAACGATGCAATCCGGGCCATGCATAAAGCTTGCCACGCGCTCTTGCATAAAGGCTCAACAGGCCAAGCCCGGCCATCAGAAAGCCCAGGCCGACCATGATGCGAAATGCCCAGAAGACGATGCCGATCGGCGGGCGGTTCTCCAGGGGGATAGTATCGAGGCCGGCCAGCGGTGCGTGCAGGTCATGCTTGAGGATCAGGGAAGACAGGTTGGGAATTTCGACCGCGTAATCCACCCGATTTTCCACGCTGTTCGGTATGCCGAACAGGATCAGCGGCGCGCCGTCGGGATGGCTTTTGTAGTGACCTTCCATCGCCATGACCTTGACCGGTTGATATTCCAGCGTGTTCAAGCCATGCATGTCGCCCAGCAGGATCTGCACTGGCGCAACGATCGTCGCCATCCACATCGCCATGGAAAACATGATGCGTGAGCGCGGGTTGTCGCGGTCCCGTAACAGATGCCAGGCGCCGACGCCGCCGACCAGAAAGGCGGTAGTGAGATAAGCCGCCGAGACGGTGTGCATCAACCGATACGGAAAGCTGGGATTGAAGATCACCTTCAGCCAGCTACCAGCTGAAATGAACTGACCGCTGGCGTTCATGGCATAGCCGGTCGGCGTCTGCATCCAGCTGTTTACTGAAATAATCCAGAAGGCCGAGATGAAGGTACCGGCAGCCACCATCAGCGTCGCCGTGAAATGCAAGCCCTTGCCGACTCGTGCCATACCGAACAGCATGACGCCGAGGAAGCCGGCTTCGAGAAAAAACGCCGTCAGTACTTCATACGCCATCAACGGCCCGATGATCGGCCCGGCCTTGTCCGAGAAAACCGCCCAGTTGGTGCCGAACTGGTACGACATCACGATGCCCGAAACCACGCCCATGGCAAACACGATCGCGAAAATCTTGATCCAGTAACGGAACAACTCGAGATAGGCATCGTTCCCGGTTTTGAGCCACAGGCCTTCCAGAACCGCTAGATAACTGGCCAGTCCGATCGTAATGGCTGGAAATACGAAATGAAAGCCGACCGTAAAGGCAAACTGTATGCGCGCCAGCAAAAGCGCATCGGGTAATTCAGGCATGTATTCCTCGGCAAGTCCGTGATCTGCCCCACTAGCGTAACGGCCCGCAGTAGGTCCGTACAGGAAAGGATTTCCAGGATCGGGCGTTTTTGAAAGGATCGGGTTGGCTTGACAGGTGTTAGACCGGCTTCGGCGTCGTGCAATTTCGAAAGACGCAGCCCGGTTTTCAATCGAGACTTCCGTGGTCAAAATTCCGGACTGACAGATCGCTGGAACCTGATGACGAGGGTGTCTGCGTCATGCTTTTGTCTTTTCGATCAATCGAAACTGTTGTAATGGCAGCGATCGGTGGGCTCGCTGGCGTGATGATCGCAATGGGTGCATCCTATGCACTTGCCGGCTTAATGGGTGTGCCCTACATGTTCTACCCTGTCATCCGCCTGCAATACCGGTTGTCTGCAAGATTTCTGCTTGCTGTCGCGCCCATCGTGCTTGTCATCGGCTGCGCATCGGTTCGATTCGATACGCAACGGGTTGCGTCCTATGCATTCGATCAACCACTTCTGACGCCGCTCGGGCAGAACTACCTGCCGCATCTGGCATACAGGCCCGGCCAATCGGGTTTTCACCTGCTGGTCTCTGGCCAGGACGCCTTTGCCGCCCGCGCTGCGCTTTCGGAATCCTCTCAGCGCACGCTCGACCTGCAGTACTACATCGTCGCGCAGGACAAAACCGCGACCATGCTGCTCTACAGCGTGCTGCGGGCTGCCGAACGCGGCGTGCGCGTGCGCCTGCTGATCGACGACATGAACGCAGGCAATCGCGAATCCGACCTGGCAATGCTGGCCCGACATCCGAATGTGGAGGTAAGGCTGTTCAACACCTTTGCCCGGCGAGGCGGTTTCGGGCTGTCCCGCGCACTGCAGTTGCTCGGCGATGGTGACCGCTTGAACCGTCGCATGCACAACAAGCTATGGATCGCCGACAGTGCAGTAGCCGTGCTTGGTGGGCGCAATCTTGGCGACGCCTATTTCAATGCCACGCAAAAAATGGATTTCGGCGACCTTGACGTGCTCGCCGCCGGACCGGTGGTGGCGGACATGGCGCGCAGCTTCGACCAGTTCTGGAACAGTGCATGGGCGGTGCCGATCGATGCGATCGTCGCGGCACCGCACGTAGACACCGGTTCGAAATTTGCCGTTGTCGAGATGGCAGAAGGGGTGGCGCAATTTCGTGACAGCGATTACGTCCGTTCGCTGCGGGCAACCGCATTGGGGCGGCAGGTACGCGCAGGTACCATTCCGCTCGTCGTTGCGCCTGCCTCGGTTTTTTATGATGCGCCCGGCATGCAACGGGCTGATACGGGTGGCACGGAGGAGGCGATTTTTTCGGTCATGCGCCAATCTGTCGAAAGCGCGCATCGCGAGGTGGTCCTGGTCACGCCCTATCTGGTTCCCGGCGCGAGCGGGGTGGAACTGCTCTGCGCTGTCGCGGGTCGTGGGGTGCGCGTGCGGATCCTTACCAATTCGCTGGTATCGACGGACGTGCCGATCGTCCATGCAGGCTATGCGCGCTATCGTCCGCAGTTGCTGGCCTGTGGGGTGGAACTGTACGAAATGCGACCCGGCGGCCGGGCAAGCGCGCCGACCCGGATCGGCCTGTCTTCCGGCGCGAGCCTGCATACCAAGGCAGTCGTCATCGACGGCGAAGCAGTGTTCATCGGATCGATGAATCTTGACCCGCGATCCGCGCGCCTGAACACCGAAGTGGCGCTTCGCATCGACAGCCAGGAACTGGGTCGGCAGCTGGTGGCGCTTTTCGACGAGGCTACCAAGCTCGATCAAGCCTTCCTTGTCGGGCTCGATGAGACAGGCAATGTCAATGCACCGCTGCATTGGGACGCCATGGAAAACGACCTTCCCGTGCGCTATTCAGGTGAACCGCTTGCCAGCGCCGGGCGCCGCTGGATTGTCAGGATTCTCGGCGCATTGGTGCCGGAAGCGTTGTTGTAGCCATTTCAAGGTCGCTGACGATCGAGAAGCCATGCGAAGATGGCACGAGGACCGGATACGGTTGCCTGTGCAAGGAAAGGAATTAAGTACCCACCCAGAATAAATTGTGAATGTCTGCGGTCCTGATGGGCGCGCTGCTGCGTTGGTCTCCCCTTGCAGTGCTCGCACTGCGGCAGGTCGTCCGCCTTGCATCCCATCCCATCAGGACCACATCCATTTCCCAATTTATCCTGGGCGGGTACTTAGTTAGCCCTCCCATGTGCATTCACAGAATGAACGCTTCAACAGCCGCGACCGTAGACACGGGGTCTTCTTCTTGTGGAACGTGCCCGAGCTGATCGAAAATCCTGAGTTGGCTTCCCTCGATATCCTGATGGAACCGCCGTGCGTACTTCACTGGAACCAGGCGATCCTTTGCTCCCCAGATAATTAGTGTCGCAACGTGCAGCTGACGGATAAGGCTTTCCCACCGTCCGATCGGCAGTTGCTCGAAACGCTCGGCGAGGTTGGTTCGGTTGCCATCCCGCAGCGCCAGTTCGTAGTAGCGATCGACCTGCTCATCCGTGACTTTGGCCGGGTCGCCGTAAATGTTCTTGATGCTATGGGCGACGAGACCGCGCGGCAGAAAATGGGCTGTGATGTTCTTCAGGATGGAAAATTTCGCAAGGCGAAGCGCCAGCGGTACGGAGTCGGACTGGTATCGATACCCGGTTGCATCGACCAGGATCAGCTTTTCTACCCGTTCGGCATGGGTAAGGGCGGTGTACCAGGCCACATTGCCACCCAGCGAATTGCCAGCCAGATGAAAACGGCCTATTTCCAGTTTTTCGACCACGCTGATGACGAAGCGGGCGTACCGATCGAAAGAGTAAATGCCGTCCGGCGTAGGGCCCGTGAGTCCAAATCCGGGCAAATCGAAGCGTACGACACGACGGGTTTTTGACAGTTCCTTTACCCATCCATCCCACGTATGCAGCGATGACGCTGCGCCATGCAACAACACGATCGGCGTCCGGTCGTTACGCGGTCCTTCATCTCGCAAATGTATGCGCATGCCGGCAATGTCGACAAAGATGGAAGGCGGCGGCGCCCACCGTTCTCGCAGGGCGCTTACCGGTCGGTCGCGCGCCCAATTGAATGCAACGTATCCTGCAAGGAGGGCGGGTATGCCGATCAGAGCAACAGTGGTGGATTTATAGGGATTTTTCATTGGCTTACTTTTTGTATGGGACGATTGCCATTGCCCGGATCGAGTGAAAAATGTGCCTGCCCTGGTTTTTGCGCTTTTACTCAAACAGCAATAAAGGTCGGTCATTCTGCCTTCCTCAGGTTCAAACAATCGATAATGCATCCTTCTTTTATGGTTTGGTCCCAATGTACAGGCAAGAAGTGAAAACAGCACCGATCGCTTCCGGAGTACTCACGGTTGCCAAAACGGGAACCGAAGCCGAAACGACCCTACAAGCCGTAGCGCGGCATACCTGGCTGAAGGTCGGCGTGGCGCTCGGCGTGGCGTTGATGCTGGCTCTGTATTTGATGCGTAATGTCTTGCTTGGCACGCCGGTCAAGGCCTATGCAGCGACCAGCGGCGAGCTGGTGCAGACCGTGGTGGCCAGCGGCCGGATCATCTCGCCGCGGCGGGTGACGATCGCTCTGCAAGGCACGGGCCGGGTGCGACGCGTTGCCGTCGCCGAAGGCCAGGCGGTGGAGGCGGGGCAACTGCTGATCGAACTGGATGACAGCGAGAACCTGGCCAGCCTTGCGCAAGCCCATGCGGCCGTTGCACAAGCCCGGGCCAAGGTGCGCCAACTCAATGAGCTTGACCGGCCGCTGGCAGCGCAGACGCTCGCGCAAGCGCAAGCGACATCGCTGCAAACGCGCAGGGCGCTCGAGCGCAGTCGTGACCTGGTGGCGCAAGGGTTCGTCAGCCAGGCAGCAACCGACGATGCGCAGCGCGCCAACCAGATCGCCACCAGCCAGGTGGCAAGCGCGCAAGCCCAGGTCGACGCCAGTCTTCTTGGCGGGAGCGCCGCAGCCGTGGCCAGGGCCGCACTGGAGCAAGCCGTTGCAAGCGAACAGGTCGCGCAGGTCAGGCTGGCGCAGGGTCGGGTGCTGGCACCCAGCAAGGGTGTGCTCATTTCACGCAGCGTGGAGGTTGGCGACATCGTGCAGCCCGGCAAAGCGCTGATGGTATTTGCCGCAAGCGGGCATACCCAGGTATCGGTGCAGCTCGATGAAAAAAACCTTGCGAAAATCCAGCTCGGGCAAAAAGCCTACGCGTCGGCCGACGCGTTTCCCAGCCAGCGTTTCGATGCCGTGGTCGCCTACATCAATCCTGGCGTCGATGCCACACGCGGCGCCGTCGAAGTAAAACTCGACGTCGCCAACCCTCCTGCGTATTTGCGACAGGACATGACGGTATCGGTGGATATCGAAACCGCGCGCCGCAGCGCCGCACTGGTCATTGCGAGCAATACGGTGGAAGAGGCCGCAAGCGACAAACCTTGGGTGCTGGTGGTGCGCAATGGCCGGGCTGTCAAACAGTTCGTCAGACTTGGGCTACGCGGCAACACGCGGGTCGAAGTGCTCGATGGTCTTGTTGCGGGTGAGGGCGTGGTGCCGGTTTCCAAAGTCGGCGTCAAGGCCGGCCAGCGTGTGCGGGCCGACGTCATGGCCATGCCGGCTACTACGCCGTGAATCCGCTTCTACCGTTCGAATGGGTTCTGGCCACCCGGTTCATGCGCGAGGGCTTTTTGCAAACGCTGTTCATCGTCGCTGGTGTCGCGCTCGGCGTCTCGGTGATCGTCTTCATGTCGGCGTTGCTCGCCGGTCTGCAAGGCAGCATCTTCAAGACGCTGCTGGACTACCAGGCGCAGATCGTCATCTCGCCACTCGATGAAGCACCGCGCATACTGCGCCAAGGCGGCGAGGCCGAAATGGCGACATTGATCCAGCCTCGCGCGCAGCGCCCGCGGTCCCTGGACCAATGGCAAAAACTGCGGGACGACACGCTCGCCATTCCCGGTGTCCTGGTGGTGGCGCCCGTGGTCGAAGGCGCTGCCTTCATCCTGCGCGGTGACGCCATCAGCGGCGTGGGCGTGCGCGGCATCGAACCCGACAGCTATCTGCGCTTGATCGCCTTGAAGGAAAAAATCATCGCGGGCAGCGCCGGCATCACCAGCACCGACATCGTGATCGGCGCCAAGCTGGCCAGGGACCTGGGCGTATGGACCGGGGACAAGCTGACGATACGGGCGGCCTCGGGTGCGTCCAGCGTCCTGTTCGTCTCCGGCATATTCGACTTCGGCAACCAGGCACAAAACACCGGCATCGTCTACATGGCGCTGCGTACTGCGCAAAGCCTGCTGGGTTTGCTTGGCGGCGCCACCAGCCTGCAGGTCAAGGTGACAGAGCCGTTTGAGGCGGAAACGCTGTCGGCGCAGATCGCAGCCCAGCCCGGCATCAAGGTGGAAAGCTGGATCAAGACTAACGCAGAGTTTTTCAAGGCGCTTTCCGGGCAGACGCTGACGTTTTTCATGATTCGCCTGTTTGTCGGCATCACGGCTGCGCTGGGCATTGCCAGCGTGCTGGTGGTGTCGGTCGTACAGAAATCCAAGGAGATCGGCATTCTACGGGCAACCGGCACCAGTCGCGGCCAGATACTGCGGGTATTCCTGCTGCAAGGCGCAATCTTCGGTTTTCTGGGGTCGCTGCTGGGTTCGCTCATGGGCTGGGGTTTTCTCTCCGCGTGGCGCGGCTACGCCAGAAACGATGAAGGCGTTCCTTTCTTCACGCTCGATGTCGGTCCCATGCTGTTCCTCTACGTGGCGCTGGGTGCGACGCTGGTGGGAACCTTGTCCGCCCTGTTCCCGGCGCAGCGGGCAGCGCGCCTCGACCCTGCGGTGGCCATCCGTGGATGAGCGCGCTGTCGACGCTGCCGCCGCTAGCGACATACCGACCCTGCGGCTCGACGGCATCTGCAAGTCCTACGGCATCGGCACGGCACACGTTACCGAGGTGTTGCACGGTATAGACCTGACCCTGCGGCGCGGCGACTTTGCTGCGCTCATCGGTCCATCCGGTTCCGGCAAAAGCACCTTGTTGAATCTGATCGGCCTGCTCGACAAACCAACTGCCGGACGATTGTTCCTGATCGGGCGAGAAGCCGAAAACCTGGCCGACGAAGCACTGACGCGTCTTCGCGGTAATGCGATCGGGTTTGTTTTTCAGTTCCACAATTTGCTGCCGGCTTTTACCGCGATCGAGAACGTCATGCTGCCGCTACTAGCTGCGCGCGGCAGGCCGGATGCCGCAATGCGCGCACGAGCGGAAGAATTGATCGATGCCGTCGGATTGACACCATGGGGTCATCACCTTGCCAATGATTTGTCCGGCGGGCAGCAACAGCGTGTGGCGATTGCCCGGGCACTGGTGATGCAACCTGCGCTGGTGCTGGCCGACGAGCCCACCGGCAACCTCGACACCCAGTCAGCCGACACGATTTTCGACCTGATGCGCAGTGTCCAGCAAAAAAGCGGTACCACGTTCCTGATCGTGACGCACGACCCCCGGCTTGCCGGTCGCTGCGACCGCATCATCGAAATGATCGATGGCAGGATCGCGTTCGACAGGCCGAACATTCCAACGCACGGCGACGCACAGGCGCCCAAATGAAATCATCGCGCTGCAGTACAAAAAAACCGTCAGCCCGATAATCTGGTTCGCATCCGCTATTTTTGCTCGACTTCCTTGAACTCCGCATCGACTGCCTCGTCGCTGTCGCCGCCGTGCGTGCGCGCCTGCCCGGGTTGGTCAGACGCGGTCCCTGCCGAATCCGGTTTGACGGCCGCGTGTGCTTCGAGCTTTTTCGCTTTTTCGTCGAGCGACGCCGACTGCGCTTGGATTGCCGACGCATCGTTACCTTCGATCGCCTTGCTCAAGGAAAGAAAATCCGCTTCGAAGCCGGCAATCGTTGCCGCATCCAGCCTGGCACCTAGCGCGGCAATCGTCTTGCGCACGTCGTGGATTAGCGCATCGCCTTTGTTGCGCGCTTCGGCCAGCGCATGCAGACGCTTGTCCTCGTCGACATTTGCTTCGGCGTCCTGGACCATGCGCTGGATTTCCTGTTCGGTGAGCCCGGAATTCGCCTTGATGGTGATCTTGTTTTCTTTTCCCGAAGCCTTGTCCTTGGCGCCGACATGCAGGATGCCGTTTGCATCGATGTCGAACGTCACATCGATCTGCGGTGTACCGCGCGCAGCCGGCGGTATGCCTTCCAGATTGAATTCGCCCAACCCCTTGTTCGAAGCGGCCATCTCGCGCTCGCCCTGATAGACCTTGATCGTCACTGCAGGCTGATTGTCGTCCGCAGTCGAAAACACCTGACTGAATTTGGTCGGAATCGTCGTGTTCTTCTTGATCATCTTGGTCATGACGCCACCCATGGTCTCGATGCCGAGGGAGAGCGGCGTCACATCCAGTAGCAGCAGGTCCTTGCGGTCACCGGAAAGCACCGCGCCCTGGATCGCGGCTCCCACGGCGACGGCTTCATCCGGATTGACATCCTTGCGCGGGTCCTTGCCAAAGAATTGCGTGACCTTTTCCTGAACCATGGGCATGCGCGTCATGCCGCCGACGAGAATGATGTCGTCGATCTGGTCGATCTTCAGGCCAGCGTCGGCCAGGGCGGTGCGGCATGGCTCGATCGTCCTGGTGATCAATGCCTCGACCAGCGACTCAAGTTTTGCACGCGTCATCTTGATGTTCAGGTGAATCGGCGCGCCATTTGCCATGGCAATATACGGTTCGTTGATTTCCGTCTGCTGGGTCGATGAAAGTTCGATCTTGGCACGCTCGGCCGAGGCTTTGATCCGCTGCAACGCAATCGCATCCTTGCCGAGATCGATGCCGTTGATTTTCTTGAACTCGGCTAGTATGAAATCGATGATGCATTGATCGAAATCCTCGCCGCCCAAAAACGTGTCGCCATTGGTCGACAGGACCTCGAACTGCTTTTCGCCACCGGTGCTGGAAATCTCGATGATGGAGATATCGAAGGTGCCACCGCCGAGGTCGTAGACCGCGATCTTCCGATCCTCCTTTTCAGTCTTGTCGAGACCGAATGCCAGCGCAGCCGCGGTAGGTTCATTGATGATGCGCTTGACGTCAAGACCGGCGATGCGTCCAGCATCCTTCGTCGCCTGGCGCTGCGCATCGTTGAAATAGGCCGGAACGGTAATGACCGCCTCGGTAACCGGCTCGCCAAGATAATCCTCGGCCGTCTTCTTCATTTTGCGCAGGATTTCGGCCGATATCTGCGGCGGCGCCATTTGCTTGCCACGTATGCTGATCCACGCATCGCCGTTGGCCGCGTTGACGATCTCGTAGGCCATTAGTGCGAGGTCTTTCTGCACTTCCTTTTCGGCGAATTTCCTGCCGATCAAGCGTTTGGTGGCATACAGCGTGTTTTTGGAATTCGTCACCGCCTGGCGCTTTGCCGGTGCACCGACCAGAATCTCGCCATCCTCCTGATAGGCGACGATGGAAGGCGTGGTGCGTGCGCCCTCGGCGTTTTCAATCACTTTCGGCCGGCCATTTTCCATGACGGCCACGCAAGAGTTGGTGGTGCCCAGATCGATTCCAATAATTTTGCTCATGCTGTGTCCTTGGTTGATTGTTAACCATGTCGAAAAAGTATCGTATCGATGGTGCGAGAGGACTGGCCGCATGTCTTCCATAAATGCACGGTCTACGCATGGGAGGGCAGTTCTCTTGAGTTAAAACTGTGGCCTGCTGAATGCCAGCCATTCAATTCCAGAATCCGTCTGTCCGACGCAAACCGCCTGATCGATCATTTCACACATTCGGGCGATTTTGAAAGCCGGCAGGTGGTATTGGGGTAATGATCTGTTCGTGCTTCATCGGCGTTGCAAGGACGAGGTCGCCGCCGGACATCATTTTTGGAGCCGTGGCTCGCTATCCTTTATCTGCCTTTCGCTCACCATCACTGGAGTAATCAAACATGGTCAAATCTGACAACACGCTGCAAAGCGACGTAAGCCGGGAACTTTCGTGGGAACCGGCCGTTCATGCCGCGTCGATCGGCGTCGAGGTTTCAAAAGGGATCGTGACGCTTGCAGGCAAGGTCGCTACATTTTGGGAAATGCAGTGCGCGGAAGCCGCCGCCCAGCGCGTTGCAGGTGTCAGAGCCGTTGTGATGGAGCTTGTCATGGCGGCGAATTCCGCCAATACCCATACGGACACCGACATCGCGGCTTCTGCACGCAATGCACTTGGTTATCTCTTGCCGATCTCGAGCGACGAAGTCAAGATCGCAGTCCACAAAGGCGCGGTCACGCTTTCCGGCACGGTCGAATGGGGCTTTCAGAAATTCGAGACGCAGGCTGTCATAGCGCGTCTGAGCGGTGTGACGAATGTCATTTCCCATATCACCGTGCGTCCACATGCCGACAGGCAAGTCGTGAAGGAGGATATCGAAGCTGCGTTAATGCGCCAGGCACAACGGGAAAGTGACGGTGTCACGGTATCGGTTTCCGGAAGCGAAGTAACGCTGACAGGGCAGGTCCACTCATGGGCAGAAAAGCTGGCAGCGTCGTCTGCAGCATGGTGCGCACCGGGCGTGACGCAGGTCAGGGATTCTCTGGTCATCAGGTAGCCGACGACAGCGTCCGCACCTGGCCGAGGAAACCGGGGAATCAGGTACCTTGCCGGAGCCCCCGGTTCATCGATTGCTGCTTCACCAAATAATTCAATTGAGTTTCAGCGCCTGGAGGACCGACACGAACGGATGGGAGTTTCCAAAGAAAACATCCGAAATTTCACCATGAAACGGCTTCCATAAAAATGAAATGGATATCATCCAGCGGCCAGGGCCACGCCAAACTGCTGTTCATTTGCATGATGGCTTTACCATTTCAGATCGCAGTGGCGCAGGCACTTGCAGCGA
>JAYUWF010000138.1:0-1886 GCA_043753685.1 Herminiimonas sp. | reverse complement strand
ACCGTGAAGCCGGCCTGCGCCGGCTTCGTTCATTTTCGCTTCGCGTATTGCGTGGCGCCAAACAGCGTCTCGCGCGACTTGTCGTCGGTGATCGGCTTACGCAAGGCCGCAAGCACTTCCACGCCGGCCTTTACCGCCGGGCGTGCTGCGATGGCATCGAACCAGCGCTGCACGTTCGGGAAATCCGCCATCTCGATGCCCTGATTCTTGAAGGAGCGCGTCCAGGGAAAGGTCGCGATGTCGGCAATCGTGTAGTCCTCGCCTGCCAGGTACGGCGTGATCGAAAGCTGACGGTCCATCACGCCGTACAGCCGCTTGGCTTCATTGGTATAGCGGTTGTAGGCGTACTCGATCTTCTCCGGCGCATACATGCGGAAGTGGTGCGCCTGACCCAGCATCGGTCCGACGCCGCCCATCTGGAACATCAGCCACTGCAGCGTGACGAATTTTTCCCGGTCGGTATTGCCCAGGAATTTGCCGGCCTTCGATGCCAGGTAGATGAGGATCGCGCCGGATTCGAACAGCGAGATCGGTTTGCCATCCGGACCGTCGGCATCGACGATCGCCGGAATCTTGTTGTTGGGTGATATCGCCAGGAAGTCCGGCTTGAACTGGTCGCCGGCGCCGATATCGATGTGATGCACGCGATACGGCATCGCGCATTCTTCCAGCATGATGTGCACTTTGTGGCCGTTCGGTGTCGCGGTCGAATAAACATCGATCATGTCTTGCTCCCGAAGATTTGATGGTCTGTACAGGCGATAGCCGCATGAGAGGACTGAACGCAGGGCCGAAGGCGCCTTTGCGCTGCCTGATTATGCAGAAAACCGGCAAGCTCTGCCGGTTCGGATAGTGCGCATCGAGCAGGTCAGAGCCGCACGTCCTCGGGTTCCGAGGTCCACGCAGCCCGGGCCGACCCGGTTCAGGAACGCGTGATCGGCAACTGGACTTCGCCGCCCGGAAAGGTCATGTACTTCGAAAGTTCCAGCTTGGCCACGGCATTGCGATGGACTTCATCCGGGCCATCGGCCAGGCGCAGCGTGCGGTTGCCGGCCCACATCGAGGCCAGCGGGAAGTCTTCCGACACGCCACCTGCGCCATGTGCCTGGATCGCCCAGTCGAGCACCTGTTGCGCTACGTTCGGCGCCAGCACCTTGATCATGGCGATCTCGGCCTTGGCGTGCTTGTTGCCAACCTTGTCCATCATGTACGCGGTCTTCAAGGTCAGCAGGCGTGCCGTGTCGATCTGGATGCGGGATTCCGCGATCCGCTCGCGCCACACACCCTGTTCGGAGATGCGCTTGCCGAAGGCGACCCGTTCGTTCAAGCGCTTGCACATCAGTTCCAGTGCCCGTTCAGCAACGCCAATGGCGCGCATGCAATGGTGAATCCGGCCAGGTCCGAGACGGCCCTGGGCGATCTCGAAACCGCGTCCTTCGCCAAGCAGGATGTTCGATGCCGGCACCCGCACGTTTTCATAGAGGATTTCGCAGTGGCCGTGCGGCGCGTCGTCGTAGCCGAACACGGGCAGCGGCCGCACGATGGTTACACCCTTGGCATCGACCGGTACCAGGATCATCGATTGCTGCGAATGGCGCGAGGCTTCCGGATCGGTCTTGCCCATCAGGATGAAGATCTTGCAGCGCGGATCGCCGGCGCCGGAGATCCACCACTTGTGACCGTTGATGACGTACTCGTCGCCGTCGCGCTCGATACGGGTTTCGATGTTGGTGGCGTCGGACGAGGCCACGCCCGGTTCCGTCATGGCAAAGGCCGAGCGCATCTCGCCGCGCAGCAGCGGTTCGAGCCAGAGTTGCTTGTGTTCTTCGGTGCCGTAGCGCTCGATCGTTTCCATGTTGCCCGTGTCGGGCGCGGCGCAATTGAAC
>JAYUWF010000137.1:0-1897 GCA_043753685.1 Herminiimonas sp. | reverse complement strand
TAAATTCCGGCTGGCGGGCGGGCGGGCGGGGGCGGTGCCGATGTCCGTGAACGGCGCACTGCCCCTGCAGGACCGTCCGGACCGGTCGATGTACTTCGAAGCACGCGCTTTTCTACGCATTTTTTTCCGCAGTTTGCCCCGTAGTTTTCCCTGCAGTTTTCCGGATTGCTGCGTACTTTCACCTTTACCTAAATAACACCATGAATCTTTCTCCCGGCATTTTCAAGGCTTACGATATCCGCGGCATCGTCGGTACCACGCTCGATGAATCGATTGCGCACCAGATCGGCCAGGCCTTCGGTTCGGCCGTGCGCGCCAAGGGCGAAAAACTGGTCGTCATCGGGCGCGACGGCCGCCTGTCGGGGCCGACCCTGACCGCAGCCCTGGCGCTGGGCTTGCGGGCCGCCGGTGTCGACGTGATCGACCTGGGCGTGGTGGCCACGCCGATGGTGTACTTCGGCACTCACGTGCTGGACGCACGCTCCGGCATCATGGTTACCGGCAGCCACAATCCGCCGGACTACAACGGCTTCAAGATGGTGCTGGCCGGCGAAGCGATTCACGGCGAAACCATCACGGCGCTGTACCAGGCAATCGTCGACGGCAAGCTGACGCAGGGTGAAGGCAGTTACCGCACCCACGATATCCGCGCCGACTACCTGCAGCGCATCAGCGGCGACGTCAAGCTGGCACGGCCGATGAAGATTGTCATCGATTGCGGCAACGGTGTGGCCGGCGCGTTCGCCGGCGACCTGTACCGCGCCATGGGTTGCGAAGTCACCGAACTGTTCTGTGAAGTCGACGGCAATTTTCCGAACCACCACCCCGACCCGGCCCATCCGGAAAACCTGCAGGACCTGATCGAAGCGTTGAAGGCCAACGATGCCGAAATCGGCCTGGCCTTCGATGGCGACGGCGACCGCCTCGGCGTGGTCACCAAGGATGGCCAGATCATCTATCCGGACCGTCAGTTGATGTTGTTCGCAGCGGATGTGCTGACCCGGCATCCGGGCGAGCAGATCCTGTACGACGTCAAGTGCACCCGTCACCTGGCGCCCTGGATCACCGCACATGGCGGCGTGCCGTTGATGTGGAAGACTGGTCATTCGCTGGTCAAGGCAAAGTTGCGCGAGACCGGCGCGCCGCTCGGCGGCGAAATGAGCGGCCATGTCTTCTTCAAGGATCGCTGGTACGGTTTCGACGATGGCCTGTATGCCGGCGCACGCTTGCTGGAACTGATGAGCCGGGTCGCGGATCCATCGGCGGTACTCAATGCATTGCCGCAGTCGATCAGCACGCCGGAGTTGCAATTGAAATTGAAGGAAGGCGAGAATGTCGCCCTGATCGCAAAACTGCAGAAGGAAGCGGTCTTCGACGGCGCCGAGCAGATCATCACCATCGATGGCTTGCGGGTCGAGTATGCCGACGGCTTCGGCCTGGCGCGCTCGTCCAACACCACGCCGGTGGTGGTCATGCGCTTCGAGGCAGAAACCGCCGAGGCCCTGGCGCGGATCCAGGCGATCTTCAAGCGTGTGATCCTGGCCGCCAAGCCGGACGCGCAATTGCCTTACTGATCCACGTTGCCGCTTCTTTTTTCAGGTCCGCTGCAGCAGCAGCGGCGGTTGCAGGGCAAGGCGACATGTCAGCGCTGACGCCGTCGCTGCTGCCGCTGCAGATCCTGATCGTGCGGGTCTCGTCGCTGGGCGACGTCGTGCACAACATGCCGATGGTGGCCGATCTGCACCGGCACTATCCGCAGGCGCAGATCGATTGGGTGGTGGAAGAGGGCTACACCAGCCTGGTACGGTTGAACCGGGGCGTGCGCACGGTGCTGCCATTCGCGCTGCGGCGCTGGCGCAAGGCATTGCTGAAACCGGAACAGCGGGCCGGCACCTGG
>JAYUWF010000136.1:0-1899 GCA_043753685.1 Herminiimonas sp. | reverse complement strand
AGAAAGGCCAGTTCTTCGGTTATCCGTACATACAGGGCAAGACGCGGATTACCGAATTCGGCTACGACAAGGATCCCTTGCCGAACAACGTCACCAATCCGGAGGTGTACATGGAAGCCCATGCAGCCGACCTCGGGCTGGCGTTCTATACGGGCGACAAGTTCCCCGCAAAATATCGCGGTGGTATTTTCTCGGCGCAGCACGGCTCATGGAACCGCACCACGCCGATCGGCGCGCGGATCATGTTCACGTCGTTGAAGGCTGACGGTTCTGCCGACAAGACCGAAGTCTTTGCCGAAGGCTGGCTCGACAAGGTTACGCGACAGTATCGTGGCCGTCCGGTGGACGTTGCCAGCTTGCCGGATGGCTCGATCCTGGTGTCGGACGATTTTGCCGGCGCGATCTACCGCATCTCGTACGTCGGCGGTTGAGTCGCAGGTTGTAGTGAGCAGGTTGCATTGATCCGGTCAGGCACGCCGCTGCGGCGCGCCTGACCACCGGCCGCGGCATTCGCGCGCGGCCGGCCTTTTTTTAGTTCGGCTGATTGCCGTTCATTTCTGGAGCAACCCCGATGAATCACTCGTGCGAGCGGCCCACGCCGCGCCGTTGGACACTGGCGTCTTGTGCTGCTGGTATTTCGTGCACCCTGTTGTCCACCCTGTTCTGGGTCAGTCCACATGCCGTGGCGGCCGACGCCGATGCCGGCAAGGCCAAGGCCCAGAGTTGCGTTGTGTGCCACGGGGCGCGCGGCATCAGCCAGCTTCCCGGCGCGCCGAACCTGTCCGGCCAGAGCGCGATCTACACCACCGAACAATTGAAGAATTTTCGCAGCGGAAAACGCAGCAACGAGATCATGAACGTGATCGCAAAACCGCTCAGCGATGCCGACATCACGGAGCTGGCGGCATGGTATGAATCGATCAAGGTCACCGTCGCGCCCGAGTAAGAACCTATTTCGATAGGCACCGCCAGCAGCAACGGTGGGCCGGGCCGAATCCCGCAGCCAACTCGGCGCAGGGACGGCCAGCCTCAGCGGTAATTTTCCTGCAACGCGCGGTAGCTGCCGTCGCGCTTGGCTTGCATCAGTTCTTCGATCACCTGCTCGCGCGTCTTGCCTGCATGGGCGCGTTGCGGATGTTGCTGATGCGGCACGACGTGGCGCGTGCTGCGCTGGGGCGCGGCTGCGGCAACCTGCGGCGCCGGTGTGGCCGGCGCAACCCGGGGCGTCGCAGCATTTCCGGGCTCGCCGGCAGTGCCGCTGTTGACTGCGCCAGTCACGGCACCAGTCCCGGCACCGGACAGACTGTTTTTCGGCACGTCAACGGTCTGGTTCGGCGACGACCGCAGTGCGAGCGGCGGGTTGTCGATTTCCGTGATGATGTCGTCCGGCTCCATGTGCAATGCGGCAGCCGGCCGTGGCACCGGTCCGCCCGCCGAACGCAACGGTGAGGGCGATGCGGCGCCCAACGGTACCGGCTCATCGTTGCCGTTCCATGAAAAGACGCCAGTCATCGAAGCCAGCACTACCAGCGATGTAAAGATGACGGCCGTTGCCGCGGCGGTCTGCAATGGTCCGAGGCGCCCGTACCCGCGCTCCATCTTTTGTGGCGTGCCGGGCGCCGCTGCGCCGGCGCTTGCGCTGGCATCAATTGCGGTTGCGACCGTGTCGCGTTGGGGTAGCTCCGAGTCCGGCCACGCCGGCGATTGGCTCATGCCGGCTCTCCCGGAATGCCCAGGCCGGCGATCAGGGCGCGGGTATGTTCGAGGCGCGCCAGCCGCGACTTGTAGGCGGCATCGGCCTGCAGGATGATCGCATCGAGCTCGTCGAGCGAAAGATGGTCGGATTGTTCCAGGCGCTGCAGGATCGCACCCAGCAGCAGATTCTCGTCGGCCGCATCG
>JAYUWF010000135.1:0-1900 GCA_043753685.1 Herminiimonas sp. | reverse complement strand
TGGACGCTGCCCATTGCGGCGTGCCGGCTTTCTCGGCATCGTTGCGCATGCTGCGAAATTTCAGGACCATGAACGTCTTGCCGTTCTTGCCCACTCGCTCTTGCTGATAGAAGATCGGCGCGCCATCTTCCAGATAGATCAACAGGCCGGTGATCAGCATCGCTGGAATCGAAACGGCAAAAATCACCAGGCTGACCACGACGTCGAAGGCACGCTTGCCCGCCTCCCGGATGAAACTCTGGTCGAAGCCGCCACCGAACACCAGCCAGCTCGGCTGCAGTGAATCGATCCGGATCTGATTCGCTTCGCGCTCGAAAAACGAGGCAGCGTCGACCACCTTGATGCCATTCAGTTTGCACTCGAGCAGTTCCTGGATCGGAAAGGTGCCACCGCGGCGATTCTGGACCGAGACAATGATTTCGCTGGCGCTGAATTTCTTGGCCAGCGAGACTAGCGACTGGGTCGACGGCAATATCGCGGACGACGGTACATAGGTTGCCTCGCCCAGCATCGGCACGAAACCGATGATCCGGTACTTGTGATACTGCATATTGTGCAAGGCAAGGTCGCCGCATTCGCGCGCGAGCGACCCGGCGCCGAGAAAAATGATGCGCGACTCGAGCAATTTGGATTCGGAGGATTTGAAGAACAGCAGACGGCAGATCAGCACGCCGGTCGCCGCAATCACGACCACCAGGCCCAGGGCGCCGCGTCCCAGATATATATCGGGCAGCATGTAAAAAGCCAGGGTCATCAATGCGAACGACAGCGCGGACGCTGGCATCAGGCGTAGAAAAGTATCCCGAAAACCTTCGCGGAAATTCAGCTTGTACATGCCAAGGGCGCTCATGCTGAAGAGCATTGCGCCGGCATAGCTCAACGCCGTCAAAAAGAATGTCTTGTGCTCGCCGGCGAACTGGAAATGACCCGTCATGAAACGAACCGCGGCGCCGACGTAGACAGCCGCCAGCAAGATGATCAACTCGACCAGCACCAGTCCGGATACAACTTTCGATACCGAGTGATTGAAAATCCGTAACACGCTTTACTCCAGAACTGATTATGTCGATGCAGACCATCGGGTGGTGCAGAGCAGATCGGTTGTTTTAAATACAACTTTTGCGAGCGATGTCAAGTATCCGACCAGAAGAAAAAGGCGGCCTATTCACCATTGTAAAGCGAAGAAACAAAAGGGATGTTCCAGAAAAGGCAATCGCGAGGAGGGAACCGCTTCCTGTTGCCTGGCTGCCTCAGCGGGACTGACCGTTATCGTCGTGAAGACTTTTCACAGCGGGTTCACTGTTGATAACGGCCGTCATTGAAATTACTTAAAAGAAACTTTCTGGAATGATCAATACATCGCCCGGGCGCATCGGTGTATTTGCCGAGATATCGCCCTGCTTGATCAGATCGTTCAACCGGACACTGAAGGTTTGTTGTTTTCCATCCACTGTCCGGATGATGCTGGCTTTGTTGCCAGATGCAAATTCCGTGATACCGCCGACTGCGATCATCACGTCCATCAAGGACATCTCCTGGCGGTACGGCAATGCCTGTGGCTTGGCTGCCTGGCCGATGACACGGATCTGTTCGGTGTAAGGACCGACGAAGCCCGTCACGATCACGGTCACGACCGGCTGCTGGATGTACTTGCCCAGGACTTTTTCAATGTCACGCGCCAGTTGTGTTGCGGTTTTTCCACTTGCAGGCAAATCCTCGACCAACGGTGTGGTGATCTTGCCATCAGGGCGAACCGGCACGGTCTGGGAGACTTCCGGATTGCGCCAGACATTGATGCTGATGCTGTCACCAGGGCCGATCAGGTAGTCGTGCAGGGGCGCCGCGGTCGAATCCGTCAATGGTGGATACTTGTTTGTAGCGCAACCAGACAGGATGACGA
>JAYUWF010000134.1:0-18016 GCA_043753685.1 Herminiimonas sp. | reverse complement strand
TGCGCTCGGGCGGCATCCTGCTCTTTACCTTCATCGGTGGTGTCGGTTTCTTCTTCGGCCCGATGATCGGCGCCGTGATCGGCATTTTCCTGACCGTGATGTTGTCGGACTTCACCAAGGCCTGGCAATTGTATCTGGGCGCCTTCTTCATCATCATCGTGATGTACGCACCGGGCGGCGTGGCCAGCATCCTGATGCTGAACATGCGCATGATCAAATTCGGCAAGTTCAAGCGCATCTGGCCATCCATGTCCAAGGTCGTTGCCGCCTCGCTGCTGATCCTGGCGGGCGCCGTCATGACCATCGAGATGCTCTATCACCTGACCCTCGACAGCGCCAACGGCACCGTCATGAAACTGTTCGGCACCCAGGTCGACACCGCCGGCGTCACCGCCTGGGCGATTGCAATCACGTTACTGGTGGTGGGTATTCTCGCGTTCCGTGCAGTGCAGGGTGGGTTCACCCATGTCTGGGGCGAGGCCACCAGTGAAATCGAAGAAGCGGCACGGAGGGCGGAAGCATGAGCGAATTTTCACTGGAATTGAAGGATGTGCGCAAGAGTTTCGGCAAGTCCGAAATCATTCGCGGCACTACATTGCAGGTACCGACGGGCGAACGCTTCGCCGTCATCGGACCGAACGGCGCCGGCAAGTCGACCCTGTTCAACCTGATCTCGGGCCGCTTCGGCCTGTCGGGTGGCGACATTCTGTTGAACGGCAAAAGCACGGTGGGCCTGCGTCCCTTCGAGATCAACCGGCTCGGCCTGTCGCGCAGCTTCCAGATCACGAACATCTTCCATCGCCTGACCGTGTATGAAAACCTGCGCTGTGCGGTGCTCTGGTCGCTCGGCTACAAGTACTCGTTCTGGCATCGCCTCAATGCCTTGAAGGATGCGCACGAACGCGCCGAAGACGTGCTGGAACAGATCGGTCTGAAACGCCGCCGCGCCACGGCAGCCGGACTCCTGACCTATGCCGAACAACGCGCGCTGGAAATCGGCATCACGATCGCCGGCGGCGCCAACGTGATCCTGCTCGATGAACCGACCGCCGGCATGAGCCGTTCGGAGTCCGACGCCGCGGTCGAACTGATCCGCAAGGTCACGGTCGGCAAGACGCTGCTGATGGTCGAGCACGACATGAGCGTGGTGTTCGGTCTCGCCGACAAGATTGCCGTGCTGGTGTATGGCGAAATGATCGCCTGCGACACACCGCAGAATATCCGTGGCAATGCGCGTGTCCAGGAAGCCTATCTGGGTGGACACGCGCCAGTGGAGGCAGCGGCATGAGTGCATTACTGGAAATCCGCAACCTGCATTCTTTCTATGGCAAGAGCCACGTATTGCACGGTGTCGACCTGACCGTGGGCGAGGGCGAGATCGTCAGTCTGTTGGGACGCAACGGCGTCGGCCGCTCTACCACCGTCAAGGCGGTCATGGGGCAGGTCGACTCAACCGGATCGATCCTCTTCAAGGGCGAGGAAATGATCGGCCTGAAAGCCTTTCAGATCGCGCACAAGGGACTAGGCTATGTACCCGAGAACCGGGATATCTTCCCGACGCTGACGGTTGAGCAAAACCTGATCCTGGGTGAGAAGCGCAGCAAGGACGCCAAGGCGAAAAAGGCGCGCTGGAACCTCGACGACATGTACGGCATGTTTCCGCGCCTGAAGGAACGCCAGCATACGGCCGCCGGCGTGCTCTCGGGTGGCGAGCAGCAGATGCTCACGCTCTGCCGCACGCTGATGGGCGACCCGGACCTGATCATGATCGACGAACCGACCGAAGGACTGGCGCCGAAGATCGTCGACCTGGTGGCCGAATATCTGAACGTGTTGAAGAACCGCGGCATCTCGATTCTGTTGGTCGAGCAAAAGCTGGCGATTGCGCTGGAGATTTCACAGCGCGTGTACGTCATGGGCCATGGTTCGATCGTCTTCGAAGGCTCGCCGGCGGACTTGCGCAGCGATGCCAACATTCGCAAGGAGTGGCTGGAAGTCTGACGCTGGATTGACCGATTCACTGCGCTGGAAAAGCCTGCTTAAAAAAGTAAAACATAAAATAAAACGACCGTTCTTTTTACGGTATAGTTCTGACCACTTCAAGATCTGTTCGTGTTTTCGGACCTGCTGCTGCACCGAGTTGACAGCGGGCCGCCTTCTTTCAAAGGACCAGCCATGACTGCCGAATACAAAGTCCACGGCGCAGTTGCCGTCATTACCCTCAACAACCCGCCGGTCAACGGACTCGGGCTATCGACCCGCAGCGCCATCGTCGAAGGCCTGCGTGCCGCGCAACAGGATGCGGCAGTCAAGTCGATCATCATCACCGGCGCGGGCAAGGCTTTTTCCGGCGGCGCCGACATCAAGGAATTCAATTCGCCCAAAGCGCTGGCCGAGCCGAGCCTGCATACCGTCATTGCCGCCGTCGAGAATTCGGAAAAGCCGGTAATCGCCGCCATCCACACCGTCTGCATGGGCGGCGGGCTGGAGCTCGCCCTGGGTTGTCATTACCGTGTCGTTTCGCCAGGCGCGCAGATCGCACTGCCCGAAGTCAAGCTCGGCATCCTGCCAGGCGCCGGCGGCACCCAGCGCCTGCCGCGCGTGATCGGCCTGGAAATGGCTTTGAACATGATCGTCTCCGGCACACCGGTGGCGTCCGAAAAACTGGCCAAGACCAAACTGTTCGATGAACTGATCGAGGGTGACCTGATGACCGGCGCCTTGAATTTCGCCGAGCGCGTCGCCGCCACCCGGCCGCTGCCGAAAGTGCGCGATCTGAAAGTCGATTATCCGAATCACGAAGCCTTCCTGCAGTTCTCGCGCAACACGGTCAAGGCAATGGCAGGTCCATTTCCAGCGCCGCTGCAGTGCGTTGAAGCGGTCGCCGCTTCGATCACCAAGAAATTCGACGATGGCATCGCCTTCGAGCGTTCGCTCTTCGTCGATCTGGTGCAGACCACCGAATCGAAAGCGCTGCGTCATGCCTTCTTTGGCGAGCGCGCCGCCAGCAAGTTGCCGGATGTACCGAGCGACACGCCGATGCGCGCCATCAAATCGGTGGCCGTGATCGGCGCCGGCACCATGGGTGGCGGCATCGCGATGAATTTCCTGAACGCCGGCATTCCAGTGATCATCCTGGAAATGAAACAGGAAGCGCTCGACAAAGGGCTGGCGACGATTCGCAAGAATTACGAAAACACCATGAAGAAGGGCAAGCTGACGCAGGAGAAATTCGACCAGCGCCTGGCTCTCATCAAGGGCACCATGTCGTACGAAGAAATCGGCCAGGCCGATCTGGTGATCGAAGCGGTGTTCGAAGACATGGGCGTAAAGGAAACCGTCTTCAAGAAGCTCGATGAAGTCATGAAGCCGGGTGCGATCCTGGCCTCCAACACCTCGACTCTGGACGTCGACCAGATCGCCAATTTCACCAAGCGTCCGCAGGACGTGATCGGCACCCATTTTTTCAGTCCGGCGAATGTCATGAAGCTGCTGGAAATCGTACGTGGCAAGGCCACCGCCAAGGATGTGCTGGCAACCACCCTGGCGCTGTCGAAAAAGATCAAGAAGACCGGTGTGGTCTCGGGTGTGTGCGACGGCTTCATCGGCAACCGCATGATCGAGCAATACAGCCGCCAGGCCGGCTTTTTGCTGGAGCAGGGCTGCCTGCCGGAGCAGGTCGACAAGGCTGTCGAAAAATTCGGGTTTGCCATGGGGCCGTTCCGCATGGGCGACCTGGCAGGCAACGATATCGGCTGGTATATCCGCAAGCGCCGGTACGTCGAAAAGCCAGAAGTGACGTATTCGAAGACCGCCGACCTGCTGTGCGAATTGGGCCGCTTCGGCCAGAAGACCGGCGCCGGCTGGTACGACTACAAGCCGGGCGACCGCAAGGCGTATCCATCGACGGTCGTCAACGACATGATCGTCAAGCATTCGGCCGACCTCGGCATCGAGCGCAAGAAGGTCAGCGACCAGGAAATCGTTGAGCGACTGGTGTATGCGCTGGTCAATGAAGCGGCGCAGATCCTGGACGAAGGCATTGCCACGCGAGCATCCGACATCGACATGGTGTACCTGACCGGTTACGGTTTCCCGCTGTTCCGCGGTGGACCGATGTTCTATGCCGATACGGTCGGCTTGCCGAACGTGGTCATGGCGATGGAAAAATATGCCAAGGGTACGCACGGCGAAGCCTGGAAAGTCGCACCGTTGCTGGCGCGCCTTGCAGCAGAGGGCAAGACCTTCAATTAAGGACCTGTAGCCGCCAGCATCTGTGCGATGCGCGCGGCCAGGACGCGCAGGTCGAACGGTTTCGTGATCAGCTCCATCCCGGGCTCCATGAAACCTTCCCGCCCTGCCGCCACTTCCGCATAGCCGGTCATGAACAGGATCGGCAGGGCCGGGCGCTGCGTGCGCACGGCGTCCGCCAATTGACGGCCGTTCAAGCCGGGCAGGCCGACATCGGTGATCAACAGGTCGATGTCCTCGTTGGCAACTGCCAGCGCCAATCCGGCCGGGCCATCGGCGGCTTCCAGTACGGAGCAGTGGAATTCGGTCAGCACCTCGCGCACCAGATTGCGCACCACGGAATCGTCTTCGACCACCAGCACCCGCTTTGCATGGCGCGGCGCAGCTGCGGCGGCGCTCGGCATGAGCGGCGCAGGCGTGGCCTCGAGTTCACCATCGTGCCGCGGCAGAAACAGGTTGATGGTGCAGCCTGCGCCGGGACGGCTGTCGATGGTCGCCGTGCCGCCCGATTGCTTAACGAAACCATAGGTCATCGACAGTCCCAATCCGGTACCCTGACCGAGCGGCTTGGTCGTGAAAAACGGTTCGAAGGCGCGTTCCCGCACGTCGGCCGACATGCCGTCGCCGGTATCGGTCACCGCGATGTGCACGAAATCCCCCGAGCTCAGTGATGGATGCTGCTGCGCGAAACCGGCGTCCAGCCGCACGTTCCGGGTCGACAGCGTCAACCGGCCGCCAGCCGGCATGGCGTCACGCGCATTGATGGCCAGGTTCAGGAGGGCGTTTTCCAGCTGGTTGGCGTCGCAGCGGGTATGCCAAGTGCCGGGGGCGACATCGACGTCGATGACGACTGCTTCGCCGGTGGTGTTGCGCAACAGGTCGATTACCGAGCCCACCAGGCCGCCGACATCGACCGTCCGTGGGGCCAGCGGCTGACGGCGCGAAAACGCGAGCAGTCGATGCGTCAACCCGGCCGCGCGTACCGACGAACGGGTAGCCATGTCGATGAAACGGATCGCCTCGCTGCCGCGCCCCAGATCGATGTAGCGGCGGATCAGTTCGAGCGGCCCGCTAATGCCCTGCAGCAGGTTGTTGAAGTCGTGCGCGATGCCGCCGGTCAGCTGCCCGAGCGATTCCATTTTCTGCGAGTGGCGCAAGGCTTCCTCGGCCCGCTGCAGGGCCTGTGCCTGTTCAAACGCCGCGGTGACATCGCGCCCGGCGACGTACAGCAGATCGCCCTCCGGTTCGGCATTCCAGGCGATGCGGCGGACACCGCCTTCCTTGTGCCGCATGTTGAGTTCGAAATTTTTCAACGGGATGCCGGCGCCGAGCTGCGCCAGTTTTTCGTTGACGAGCGCCAGATCGCGCGGATCGATGAATTCGGCAAAGGGGACAGCGGTGGCTTCATCCTCGCTCCAGCCAAGGATTGCGGTGAAACCGGGGTTGACGCTGACGTAATAGCCTGCCAGGGATGCAACGGCCAGGATGTCTTGCGACATGTTCCACAAGCGGTTGCGCTCGCGGGTGCTTTGCGCTACTTGGCCGCCCAGCTCGCGGTTCATCCGGTGCAGTGATGCCTCGACCCGCTTCTGGGCGCTGATGTCGATTCCGACCCCCGGAAAGCGCAGCGGCGCGCCATCTTCAGCGTACAGGCAGCGCCCGCGTGCAAACAGCCAGCGCACCGAGCCGTCCCGCTGCACCAGCCGGTATTCATGGGCGAATTCCGAGCCGTCGACGACGGCCCGCTCGATCGCCGCGATCAGGCCATCCCGATCGTCGATATGGACTGCCTGGACGAACGTGTCGAGCGGCGCTCCCTTTCGGGCTTGCTCGCCGGTGATGCCGAACATGGCAGCGAAACGCTCGTCGCACATCACCAGCTTGCTTGCCACGTCCCAGTCCCAGGTACCGATGGTGTCGGTCGTCTCCAGCGCCAGGCGCGTGCGCTCTTCGCTGGCGCGGGCGCGCAGATCGGCGCGCATCTTGGCGCTGGTTTCGACGGCTGCGCAGAACAGCCCGCGGATATCGCCTTGTGTATCGCGCAGGGGCGAATACGAAAACGTGAACCAGCACTGTTCCGGATAGCCGAAGCGCTCCAGGGTCAGCGGCAAGTCTTCGAAAAAAGTCGATTCGCCTCCCAGTGCACGCCCGACCAGTGGCCCGATCTCTGGCCAGATTTCGGGCCAGATCTGACCGAATGCCCGGCCGACGGCTTCAGGATGGCGTGGGCCGAGCATCGGGATGTAACTGTCGTTGTAAATGCAGGCGTGGTCTTCTCCCCACAGCACGAACATCGGAAATTTCGATCCGAGCATGAGCTCGACGGTGTAGCGCAACGCCGGCGGCCAATTCACCGGCGGTCCCAGCGACGAGGTACTCCAGTCATGCTCGCTGAGCAGGTACGCCATCGGGCTGTCACCGGCAAAGACGGTGCGTTGAAGGATTCGCGTAGGCATGAGTGGTCCGGTGAGGCCGGTCGTTACCAGTAGTTTTCAGTCAGGAATTGCCCCGGCAGCGCACGGCGGCAAGGACGGAAACCCCGTTCGTGCAACAGTCGGCGGGTGTCTTCGATCATCGCCGGATTGCCGCACAACATCAGCCGTGCCGTGCCGGGATCGAGCGGCACACCCGCGGCTGCCTGCAGCGAGCCGTCGGCAAGCATGGCGGGAATGCGGGCATGCAGGCGCACGATGGTTTGCGGTTTTGCCGCGGTGGTGCTGGCGGCGGTCTGATCGGGACGATGCTGCGGCGCGTGCATGGCGGCGCCGGTGTCGCGCGTGACCGATTGCACCAGGTGCAGCCTGGCCTGCGTCGGATCGCGTGCGGCGCGTGCCTGCAACGCCTGCAGCAACGGTTGGTAGGCGAGTTCCTCGGCATGCCGCACGCAATGCACCACGATCAGATCGCGGAACTGGCGCCACACAGGCGCATCCTGCAGTATCGATAGATAAGGACCGAGACCGGTGCCGGTGGCCAGCATCCACAGGCTGTCGCCGTCGACAAACCGGTCGAGCGTCATAAAACCGTTGGGTTGCTGTTCGAGCAGGATCGGATCGCCGGCGCGCAGGGCGCTGACCGCGCCGGTAAAAGCGCCGCCAGGCACCTTGATGCCGTAGAACTCGAGGAAGGGATCGTCACTGGCGGAGGTGATCGAATAGGCGCGCCACGATACGGCGTGTGGCGCGGCCAGCTCGGCCAGGCCAAGGCGCGAAAACTGCCCCGGCGTGAACCGATACCCGGGCGGACGACTGATTCGCAGGCAAAACAGGCTGTCGGTCCACCAGTCCAGACTGCGGACGGTTTCGCGTGTCGATTTTGCCGTGGCGAGAAGCGTGGAAGTCATGTAGCAGTGTCAGCAATACGATGTCAACGACGACGATTGGACCGGTGACGTCAATCGAGAGCCGACGTCTGAAGGACCACGCAACACGACCAGGCGATCATGGTCCGCAAGGTGCCAACATTTTAACAAAGCTCACCATTCTGCGCGACGCCGGCGTCGGTATTGCAACAGACTGAGGACAGGCTGAGGACAGGCTGAGGACAGGCTGACATCAAACTGGCAACAGACTCACATCACGCTTCGATTGCGCCGCACCGCGCGGCCTACAGCCAGTACTCGAAATTGCGTGCCGCCCATTCCTTGATCTGATCGGAAAAAGGACGCTGGGCCCATGCTTCCTTGCTCACTTGCAGGGAATTTTTCAGATCTTCCTGGAAGGCGCTTTCCATGGTCGCGCCAAAGTCGGTACCGAGGATGACCAGGTTGACCTCGCTGTTGTGCAGGAAGCTGCGCACGTCCAGATTCGATGAGCCGACTGTGGACCATGTACCGTCGATGACGGCGGTCTTTGCATGCAGCACCGATGCTTTCAATTGGTAGATCTTGATGCCGGCGTCGAGCAACTCGGTGTAGAACGATCGCCCGGCCTGGAAGACCAGGCCCGCGTCCGAAATGCTGGGGAAGATCACCTTGACATCGACGCCGCGCCGGGCCGCGGCCTTGAGGGCATCGAGCAATTGCACGTCCGGCGCAAAATAGGCCGCCGTCAGGTGGATCGATTGCTTCGACTCCTGGATCGCCAGCAGATACGCCTTGTAGATTTCGAAATCACCGTTGGGCTTGCTGCCAAGGACCCGAACCAGCTTGTCGCCGACTTCCGGCAACGGTGGAAAATATTCGCGGTCGGCGATGTCGCCCTCGCGCTGACTGGCCCAGGCATCCAGAAACAGCAATTGCATCGCGGCGACCGCCGGCCCCTCGATCTGGATATGGGTGTCGCGCCAGCCCAGCTCGGTCGACGAGCGGCCGCCGGAGCCTGACCGGAACAGCGAACTGCGGGAATAGTCTTCGGTGATGTTGACGCCGCCGGTGAACGCGATCTTGCCATCGACTACCAGGATCTTGCGGTGGTCGCGATTGTTCAGGCGCCAGGCGCCCAGGCGTTTCAAAGGATTGACCGGGTTGAATTCGATGAGCTTGATGCCGGCGGCACGCATGCGATCGAAAAAGGCTTTCGGGGTTTGCAGCGAGCCGATGCTGTCGTACAAAATATTGACCTGGACGCCCGCCATCTGCTTGTCGATCAACAGTTGCGCAAACTGCAGCCCCAATTCATCCTGATCGAAAATATAGGTTTCGAGATTGATATTGTCCTGCGCGCCGCGAATCGCATTCTGCATCGCGCCCATGGCTTGTGGTCCATCGAAGAGCAGGGTAGTGCGGTTGCCGTAAATCAGAGGACTGCCAGTGGCGGCTTCTTCCATGGCCGCCAGTTTTTGCACATCCATGCGGGTGCCGCGCACACGCCGCGCCAGCAGCGAGGAAGCCTTTTTGGCCGACAGATCGCCTTCGCTGTTTTCGATCGTCGCTGGCTGGCTGGCGCTTTGCCGCGTTGGCAGTGTCCGCACATCCGGCAGCGATGCACAGCCGGACAGGCAAGCCAGCAAGATCACCACGATCAACTGCGGCACGGTGCGGCGGGATACCCTGGCGACGTGCGCAGTGGGCGTGATGGGGAAATCGGGGACAGCGGCGTCGGGGTACGTCATGGTGATTCCTGATCGTCAACACGACTGGCGTTTGCATGCGGTCGCAGCACTTTGCCGATCGTCTTGCGAGAGTAGCATCAGGGCAGGGAGGAATAGGTGCGCTGGGTAACTTATTTCTTATATGCAATTTTATTCCGATGTCCAGGCACCACGCTTCACGGCGGTGACACGAGCGTGACACGAGCGTGACACGAGCGTTTGATAACGCTGACTGCGGCCGGCGCACCGGATTGCTCGAAAAATGACGTGCCGGTAGCGTGCCAGATCAGCAAGGAATGCCGCCGTGGTGGCACTTCGTAGTAAAAGTCAGTGGGTGACATTGATGCGCCGGGTTGTAACCGGCGCTGGCCATCGCCGTTCGGGCTTCGATCGGCTCAGATCATCATTTCATCATTCAGCTTCGATGCCGCCAAGGTTGACCACCAGGCCGCGGTACCGCAACGTCGATTTCAATTCCACGTGACCGGCCCATTGTTGGACCACGTCGACTGGCTTGTCCTTGGCGAGCTGGCGCATCAGAAAAGAATTGCGCAGCACCTGCGGCCCGAAACCGCCGCGCGGGCGCAGTCCGCCGTCGGTATTTTTCAGGATTGCCTGCACCTTGCGATACAGCGTGGCCGGCAGCATCCGGCCGCCCTTGCCGGAAACAAACACGGTCTTCTCGGTGCCCAGCGGCAGGCCTGCGCGCCGTGTCAGCCATGTCTGCAACGGCGCACGCGCAAAACCGATGATCGGTGCGCGTCGCTCCGGCACGGTGCCATGTGCCTCGATGATGATGTAAGGCGGTTCGGCGTCGAGAATCAGGTGTTCTAATTGGAGGGCGATGATTTCGGAAGCGTAGAGGCCCGAGCCGATGATCAGAACCAGCATCGCCTGATCGCGCACGTCGCGCCAGGACGTCGGTTGCATGCCCAGCACGATCGAGACGAACTTGTCGTCTTCCTGCGCCGCGAGTGCGCCGGGACTTTTCACCGGCGCCGGACGGTAATACTTGAACAGGACCACACATGGATTGCCGCCGCGCCGCACGCCGACTTCCTTCAAATGATCGAAGGTCGTGGCCAGTAATTTGAGGTAACGCCGGCGCGTAGAGTCGGCGGCCGATCGGCCATCCTTGGCGGTCAACTGATCGAGAAATCGCGCCAGGGTATCCGATTGCACTGAACGCAGGTCGAGACTCTGCAGTGCCAGAAATTCGATGAAGGTATGCCACATGGCGCAGTGCTGGCGTACCGAGTGCGCGGCATAGAGAAAGCCACCGGAATGGGGAGTATTTTTTTGCCAGTTTTCAAATGCTGCGGCAGGACTGCGCAGCCAAGCTTCGGTGCCGTCGATTCGCGGCACCGCGATCAGGGAAAGCTGTTCCATGCGGGATCCTGTAGGGAATCGGCGCGCCGATTGCGCCGTTGCCGGTTGGACCACCAGGACAGACGCATGTGCCCGGTTGTTCAAAATAAACCGCTGCGACGTGTCCTTCCGCAAGGCCATCGATCGAACGTTTTAACACTCCACAACGCAGATTACAAAATGCAATATACCGACAAGAATGATCTTCAGGGGTTGAGATGCCTTGATCTCTTTTGTTCCCAAAGTTGAAGAGTCATGCTTGGCCTGGCAATGCGCGTTGTCGGTATATTTCATTAAGGACACTTGAGTGAAAACATGTGAAGTGTGTCAACGCTGGGCAGGGTGAGGGTGGTCGCGATTCGTTGATGCGTACAGTAGTTCGGATCGGTCCAACGACGCGCTCACACGACCCCTTAATCTTGTGGGACGGTTGTCCACAGGGGTTCTACCGATCCAATGACTCGCCTACCTACATTTCGGCCATTGCGATGAAAAGGCCTCCTGTCCCTCCGGTGAAGCCGCCGTCCCTGGTTTTACCGAACGAGTTCCTCGAGCCGTGGAATAACCCGTCCACATCCGAGATCAGTTCGAATGCCGTCCTGAGTCCCGCAGAAGCTGATTCCATCAATGGCATGACGCTGGAAACATCGCGCCGGCTGACCGCTGCCGTGACCAACCTGGCGGCCTTCTTTTCCAGCGATCCTGAATTTGCCGACATCGTCAAACCGTATGTCGCCGATGTCGTGTCGATCCAGAACGCACCAGTTTCCGCGAAGGTACCTGTTGTGCCTGGATCGATGCTGCGCATGGGAGCAGCGTCAGTGATCGATGCGATAGACGAGCAGACAGCCGGTGAGCACACCAAGGAGAATGCGACTGGGGTCGGGCGCGCCGTCACCCGTAATCCGCAAGCGACTACTACGTCGCTTCCCACCAAGGCCGTGGCGTCGCCGAGTGAATCCCTCACCCAACCGGTTACTGGCGCCGTCGTTCAGCCTAACGTCAACGCCAGTGCAGAGGCCACCAGGACTGGTGACGCCAGACTACCCAGCGATCGCGACACAGATCGCAGCATCGAAGCTGCAGTGCGCAACGCCGATCCGAGCTTTGCCGCGCAGCGCGGCGAGTTGCAGGCGGGCGGCAGCCAGCGCAGTGGCGACGGCTCGGGTAATGGCACCAACAGCGGTACCGACAGTGGTACCGACAGTGGTACCGAAAGCGGCGAGCAGCTCGACGGCAGTGCCCGGTCAACCAATATCGAAGGCGCAGCGATTCCGAAACGGCAGCAGGGCGCCTTGCCGGTAGTGCCTTTCAACCGACGCCTGGAGACCAACGGCGTCGATCAGACCAGGCTGCTCGAGACTGAGTTTTCGGCAAACACCCGTGCCTACGCCGGCGCAGACCCGAACTGGATCATGCCCCTGACCATCGGCGCACCGCGCATGAGCACCGACGGCGGCGCCTCGCCACCGCCGATGCAGGCATCCGACGATACCGAGGACGCCAAGCAGGCGAGCCAGAAAGCGCCTTCCGCTGATTTGGTGACTGCCCGTCTGGCCACGCCATTGATCATGATTCAACCTGCGCCAGCGCGCCGCAGCCCGAGGTTGCGCCGTCGACATCGCCTTGCCGCACGACTTTTCCGACGCCTTTTTTCGGTCCGGCAGCATTACGATGCGCCGTCGATCAAAACGAACTTTTCATTGAGCGATCCGCGCCTTACCCGCGTGGTCGAGTGTGCTGCGTGCTGGGTCGGGTCGGATTCGAACAGGCGCGAGCAGTGGCGGCTTGCATTGCACTGATCGCGCCTGTCTGAATCCACCAGTCTTTGTTGCAAAAAATTCAAGATGTCCGATCGAGACATTCTAATTTAGCTGTAACACATTGACTACGCATAATGTATGTTATGTAAAATAAAGTTTGTAAGTGACGAGCATTGAATCGCTTTGCACTGGCCCCGCCCGTTGGCATGGGATCCCGCCCATTCCCTATCGCCTTCCTGGCATCCCCCGAATCCTCCACCTTCCTTCCCATCTGTCGTAATTCCATTTCTGTACAGCGGCAAGATCGCGACTGTCGAACCCCTGTCGATCCTGTCGCCTGCGTTATGAGCATTTCGTTGATCACGGAACTGCCTGGGGTTTCGCTTCGACTTAAGCGATTGCCGACGATTCCCGGGATTTCGTTGTTATTCGAGCGCAATGCTGTTTTTCATTTCGCTAATTAATGCCGAGTCGACAAACAAAGCGGCTACTATTATTGCTCTAAGTAAATATCCAGGAGCATCACATGGCGCGTCCACTCTGGTTCATTCTTTTGATGAGCGTTGTCGTGCAGGCGCAAGCCGTCTCCCTTGGATCGAAACACGCCATCGTGGTCGATGAAACGTCCGGCGCTGTCCTGCTGGAAAAACATGCAACCGACATCGTCCCGATCGCGTCCCTGACCAAACTCATGACGGCGATGGTGGTTCTCGACGCCCGCTTGGACATGCAGGAAAACATCGTCATCAGCGAGGAAGATGTCGACGTGATCAAGCACAGTTCGTCCCGGGTGCCGGTCGGCGCCAGTTTTCCGCGCTCTACCTTGCTGGAACTGGCACTGATGTCGTCCGATAACCGGGCTGCCTTTGCCCTGGCCCGAACTTATCCGGGTGGCATGAACGAGTTTTTGGGCGCCGTGCGCGCCAAGGCCGCCATGCTCGGACTGCGCCGCACCAACATCGAAGAGCCGACCGGCCTGTCCCCGCACAACACCTCGACCGCGCTCGACATGGCGAAACTGGCAATCGCCGCTTCGCATTATCCCGACATCGAACGCCTGACCACGGCCAGCGCCGACATCATCGACGTCAACGGCCAGGCGACCCGCTATCACAACACGAATCACCTGGTCAGCGACCGCAACTGGAATATCCTCTTGTCGAAGACCGGATTTACGCGCGAAGCCGGACGCTGCATCGTCATGCGCATCCAGGCCGCCGGCCGCAATGCCGTGGTGGTTCTGCTCAACGCCCGGGAAACCGTCAACCGCACCGCCGATGCCATGCGCGTCCATCGCATGTTGCGCGGTGAGCCGGAACAACTGGTTGCCGAAGTCAGCGTCAAGCGGCGCAGCGGCAAGAGCGCCAAAGGCCAGCGCAAGGTCGCCTGAGCGAGCGGTTTTTATCGGCCTGGCAATCGCATTCCAACCATCGCGGGTGCAGGTTCGGCTGGACCGCCCCGGTCCCTCCAGATACTGATCTTGCCGTACTTCTGGTTCTCGATTGCGGTCGCTGTATCGCATCAATCCCGGTCGATCCACCGCGTTTAACAGTGCACAAGAAACACGTCGCGTAGAGGACGTGAAAGCGCTGATCCGTACGAGTAGAATGCGCCCGTCAAAACAGAAAACCGTTACTATACGGTGACAAATTTTTCGAAGCAACGCAGCTGCAACTTCGCCCTCTCCCCTTCCGCCCGCCAAGGCCCATGACGTCGATTCCTTCCTGTCCACCTACAGCGACTACCTTGGACCGCACGCAACTTCTGGCCATTGTCAGTCGCGTCACACGCAGTGCTGGCTGGATGTTCGATGTTGCAACACAAGCAATCATCTGGTCCGACGAGATGTGCGCCATGCATGGCGTGCCGGCAGGAACCTCACCCTCGATCGCGGAAATGTTTGCGTTCGCGCCGGCCGAATATCACCCATTGATGCACACCGGGATCGAGCAATGCATCAAGCATGGACGGCGTTTCGACGAGGAATTGGAAATCTACACCGCCGATGGCAGCCGCTTGTGGGTGCGGGTCCTGGGCGAAGCTGTACAAGATGGAAATGGCCGGACAGTGCGCATCGAAGGCGCATTGCAAGACATCTCCAGCACCAAAGCATTCGAACATCAGCTGCGGCAAAACGAACAGCGTTTCATCAATGTGGCGCACGCCACGACCGACGCCGTCTGGGACTGGGATCTGATCGCTAACACGATTTGGTGGAACGACGGCATCCAGACCGTTTTCGGCTTTGCCGAAGATGAAGTGGCACGCGATGACCGGGCCTGGCTGCAACGACTGCATCCGGACGACCGCCAACGAGTTCAGCAAAAAATCGTCGACGCCATCAAGGGTGCCTCGAATCACTGGTCCGACGAATATCGTTCCATCCGGCGCGACGGATCCTATGCCTTCGTCTCCGATCATGCGCTGTTGATCCGTGATGAAGCGCGCCGTGTCGTTCGCATGGTGGGTGGCATTACCGATCTGTCGACCCGCAAGCAACTCGAATTCGACCTGCAGCGCTTGAATCGCGCACTGCGTCTGCTGACTGCCTGTAACGAACTCTTAATTCGCGCCAGCGACGAGCACGATCTGCTGACCGCTGTATGTCAGCTCATCATCTCAGTGGGCGGCTATCAAATGGCGTATGTCGGCTTTGCCATGCCCGATAAGGACAAACGCATCGTGCCGATCGCGCATGCCGGCGATCCGAGTTACCTGGAAGGCTTGCAGCTGAGCTGGTCGGAACACGCGCCGTTCGGTCGCGGTCCGGCCGGGCGCACCATCCGTAGTGGCGCAGCAGCTTTCGTCAACGATATCGCCAGCGATCCGATCTTTGGCCCATGGCGCGAACGGGCCCTGGAACATGGGTTTCGCGCGGTCATCAACCTGCCGTTGCGGGAAGACGAACGAACCTTCGGCGTACTGGCGCTGTTTTCCGACAAGGTACTCGCCGTTGGCACCGAAGAGATCAACCTGCTGCAACAAATGGCCAACGATGTCGCCTTCGGTATCGACAATCTGCGCTCACAAGCCTCGCAGCGACGCGCCGATGCCCGTATTCGGGAGCAGGCATCGTTGCTCGACAATGCGCAGGATGCCATCGTCGTCACCGGTCCGGATCAACGGATTCGTTTCTGGAACAAGGGCGCCGAGCGGTTGTATGGTTTCGGCGCCGACGAGGCGATCGGCCTGGCGACCCACGAATTGTTGTATGCCAGCGCGGAGGCAGTGTCGACCGCCACCGAAAAAGTGATGCAAAGCGGTGAGTGGACCGGCGAGCTGGTGCAACGACGCAAGGATGGCACCTTGCTCACGGCAGAATGCCGCTGGACCCGAGTCAACGATGATCTGACCGGCCTGCCCTCGATCCTGGCGATCAACACCGATATCTCGCAGCGCAAGGCCGCTGCGCGGGAAATCGAAAAACTGGCGTTTTACGATCAACTGACCGGCTTACCCAACCGCCAGCTACTGGTCGAACGCGTGCGTCATTCGCAAGCCCGGATCGCGCGCAGCAAATTGATCGGCGCCGTGCTGTTCATCGACCTGGACAACTTCAAGACGCTCAACGACACGCTTGGTCATGCGATGGGCGACCGCCTGCTGCAGGTGGTCAGTGAACGCCTGCAGCAATGCGTGCGCGAGCACGACACCGTCGCCCGTTTCGGCGGCGATGAATTCGTCATCAACCTGGTCGACCTCGATGCCAATGCAGAACAGGCGCAGTGCAAGGCTGTGCGCATCGGCGACAAGATCCTGGAAGCGATGCGCCAGCCGATCCGGCTCGGCGAGAACCATGAACATCACGGCAGCTGCAGCATCGGCATTACCTTGCTCGACCAGGGCGACGACACGATCGACGATATGCTCAAGCGCGCCGACCTGGCGATGTACCGGGCCAAGGCGGCTGGCCGCAACACGCTGGAAGTGTTTGTACCGGACATGCAGGTGGCCATCAACGCCCGTGCCGAAAACGAAATCGAACTTCGCCGCGCCGTCGCGCATTCCGAATTCCTGCTCCATTACCAGCCGCAGCTCGATCAAGCCGGGCGCGTTATCGGCAGCGAGGCCCTGGTACGGTGGCAGCATCCTGTGCGCGGCGTGGTTTCGCCGCTGGAATTCATATTTCTGGCGGAAGAAACCGGCCTGATCCATGCACTGGGAAAGTGGGTGCTGGAAGCGGCCTGCGCGCAATTGGCGCACTGGGCGGCCGCGGCGCGAAGCGTCGCCACACCGACGGCGCGCATGCTGTCGGAGCTGACCGTGGCGGTCAACGTGAGCGTTCAGCAGTTTCGCCATCCCGACTTCGTCGAACTGGTCTTGCATGCCGTCGACAGCAACGGTATCGATGCGCGGCGGCTCAAGCTGGAATTGACCGAATCTCTGCTGGTCGACGATGTCGAGGCCACGATCACGAAAATGTTGCTGTTGAAAGCACGTGGAATCGATTTTTCACTCGACGATTTCGGTACCGGTTATTCCTCGCTGGCCTACCTGAAACGCTTGCCGCTGAGCGAGCTGAAGATCGACCAATCGTTCGTGCGTGATGTACTGACCGATCCAAACGACGCCGCCATCGCACGCACCATCGTCGCATTGGCGCACAGCCTGGGACTGTCGGTCATCGCCGAAGGAGTGGAGACCGCTGCCCAGCGCGACTTCCTGGCTGAGCATGGGTGTTCCACCTACCAGGGCTATTTGTTCAGCCGGCCATTGAACGCGTCCGCGTTCGAGGAATTCGTGCTTGCCAGCGCACGGCAGAACGGCAGCATCTGAAGAGGACAGCACGCATGGAATATCTGGTCGTCGGCGCGGAAGTGGGCGTGATCGTCATCATCGCCCTGGCGGTGTATCTGCTGACTCGAAAGCATTGAACGCTGCGCCGGCGCGGTTCAGCGCGGCACGACCGCATTGCTCAGACTATCGCGA
Organism: Herminiimonas sp.; assembly: GCA_043753685.1. Taxonomy (GTDB): domain Bacteria; phylum Pseudomonadota; class Gammaproteobacteria; order Burkholderiales; family Burkholderiaceae_D; genus JANXSS01. Next base: position 674 of record JAYUWF010000134.1, on the reverse strand, counting down.
ATCATTCCCTGAAATCCGTTCGAACGCAATAATTCGAGACTGTTGGCTGTGGCGTTGATCGTTGTCAGACCCTGAATCGACTGATTGTTCAGCGTGTTCTGGATGATGGTCGCAGCAGACGGTACGGCAGTCGGGGACAGTGAAAACTGATTGCCCGGCCCGTTTTGCAGCATCGAGACCGATCCGCTGGCGACGCTCAGCGCGGCCTGGTTTTCCGGGGTGACGCTGCCCAGTCCCGGCAGGTTGAAGCTGGTGGTGGTCACCAGCGCACCATTCAGATACACCGCGCGCTCGATGCCGAAGGAAAGCTTCAGCTGAAGCGGCGTGTCGAAGCCGCCGCGCATCTCGTCGAGTGTTTCCGCGTCCACCGCCGGCCAATGTGCCAGCGCTGATTCGGGTATGGCGAGAGCGGCGACAATATCACCGGATAGCTCCCCTCCCCTGGCTGACGTCAGTTTGTGCAGGCCGGCATTGAGCTCCGCGTGCAACTGTTCCTCGGCAATCAGGATCAGCGGTTCGTTTTCCGATACCACGTTGGTAGCGGCCGCACTCGAGCAGGCCAGCGCCGCCAACGATCCCAGCAGTAGAGCGCGTCCAAAGCAACGGTGATGACATGAAAATATTTTCATCGTGAATCCTTATTCAAAAGTCGCCCGGTCCCAGTTTGGGAATCA